>JAYZHP010000001.1:0-3406 GCA_036166415.1 Fidelibacterota bacterium
TGTTATTCCCCTCTCTTTTTCCTGCTCCATCCAATCCATTGTTGCACCACCATCATGCACTTCGCCAATCTTATGGGTTCTACCTGTATAAAAAAGAACTCTCTCAGTCAGAGTAGTTTTACCTGCGTCAATATGGGCCATTATACCAATATTACGAACGTTATCTAATAAAATTTTCTTCATTATTATCTAAAATGTGCAAACGCTCGATTGGCCTCTGCCATTCTATGCGTATCTTCCTTTTTCTTTATTGCTCCACCTTCGTTGTTTGCAGCAGAAATAAGCTCTAAGGCTAGACAATCTGCCATAGATTTTCCAGATCTAGACCTAGCGGAATCAATTAGCCAATGAGATGCTAGAAAAAACTGTCTGTGTTTTGGCACTTCTATTGGGACTTGATAATTTGCTCCACCAATTCTCCTGGACTTAACCTCAAGAGATGGAGAAGCATTCTTAATTGCTAATTGAAAAATCTCTCTACCCTCTTTTTTTGTCCTTGTTTTAACGTAATCCATTGCATTATAAAAAATATGCTCAGCTATCCCCTTTTTGCCATCAAGCATCAAGTAGTTCATAAATTTTGCAACTTCAAGATCATTATAAATTGGATCTGGAAGAATCTTTCTTTTCTCTGGTCTTCTTCTTCTCATAATTATGCTTTAGGCTTTTTTGCTCCATATCTAGAACGACTAGTAGTTCTATCTGTAACACCAGCTGTATCAAGAGTTCCTCTAACTACATGATAACGCACTCCAGGCAGGTCTTTAACTCTACCGCCTTCAATCAAAACTATTGAGTGCTCTTGTAAATTATGCCCCTCACCAGGAATATAGGCATTAACCTCTATTCCATTAGTTAATCTAACCCTAGCTACTTTTCGTAGAGCAGAATTAGGTTTTTTAGGTGTAGTAGTATAAACGCGAGTACATACTCCACGTTTTTGAGGATTACCTTTTAGTGCTGGCGTTGCACTTTTTTTGGTAATTCTTTTTCTACCTTGTCTTATTAATTGGTTTATCGTCGGCATTTCATTTCCATTAAAGCCTACAAAATTAACATATTTTTAAACATTTTAAAAATTCTAATTTGTAATTTTTTTGTTAATATTATTTTAAGCTTTTTGACGTTTTAACAGATTCTTCTTTGGAATCTTTTTCTTCTTTAGGATCATTAGTAGATTCGGGGTTTTTAACCATTATATCTCTTAAATGAGGAGATCCCGTACCGGCAGGGATTAATCTACCGACAGCAACATTTTCCTTAAGGCCTCTCAAGTAATCAGTTTTTCCAGATGTAGAAGCATCAGTTAGAACTCGAGTTGTCTCTTGAAAAGATGCAGCAGAGATAAAGCTTTCTGTATTAAGTGATGCCTGCGTAATTCCCATAAGCAATGGTTCAAACGTTGCTGGTTTAGATTTTCGAGATTTAGCAGGTTTCTTTTTCTCTTCTTTAAGAGATTTATTTGTTTCTAGATATTCTTTTTTATCAACTAACATGTCTTCTTCATATTCAGAATCACCAGAATCAGTTATAACAACCATAGATGTTAATTTTTCATTTGTTTCAAAGAATTCTGCCCTGTTAACTCTATCTTTTGGCAAAAAGGTTGAATCGCCCGTATCATCAATGCTTACTTTCTGCATCATCTGCCTTACAATTACCTCTATATGTTTATCATCAATTTTTACACCCTGTAATCTATATACCTCTTGAATCTCATTAACTAAATACTCTCTAACTTTATTCGGTCCTAAGATTCTTAATATATCAACTGGTGATATACTACCTTCACATAGGGAAGTACCAGCTATAATTTTATCTCCTTCATGAACTACAACATGCTTTCCATAAGGAATAGAGTAAGTTTTAACTCCTTCGTCTACACCGGTTATACTAATTTTCCTTATACCTCTTTTGGTTTCCCCAAAACTGACAACACCGTCAATTTCCGTAACTACAGCAGGGTCAGCTGGCTTTCGAGATTCAAATAATTCAGTAACTCGGGGCAACCCTCCAGTAATATCACGAGTTTTACCAATAGCTCTTGGTATTTTTACCAATGTTTGACCTCTATTTACTTTTTCGCCTTGCCTTACGGTTAAATTTGCCGTGACTGGAAGAATTGTTCCACCTGCAAGAATAGATCCTTTCGAATCAATAATTTCAATATGCGGACTAAGGTTTCGATCTTTAGATTCAACAATAACCATTTGTTTTTTTCCACCTTCAACAGCTTCAACTTGGTAGGTCTCATTTTCGATAAAATCCTTGAGCTCTACCGTGCCTGTTTGCCTAGCTAATATCACATCAGTGTATGGATCCCACTGAAACAAAATAGTTCCAGCCTTCACCTTCTCTCCATCATCAACATTTAGATTTGCACCATAAGGAACATTGTAATCACTAGTTTTCTTTCCATCTGAAGACATTATTGTGATCTTAGCATGTCTAACCATACACCTTATTACGCTTATCCCGGAGGAATCCTTTGCCTTTGCAACTTCTAAATTTTCCGAAAATTTAACAGTTCCAGCGCGTTTTGTTTGCATTTCAGATTGCTCAATAATTCTAGTAGCTGTACCTCCAATATGAAAAGTACGAAGAGTAAGCTGGGTTCCTGGTTCTCCAATACTTTGCGCGGCTTGAATACCAACAGAAGTTCCAAGGTCCACTAATTTATGATTTGAAGGATTCCATCCATAGCATTTTGCGCAAACACCTCTTAGCGATTCACAAGTTAGAACAGATCTTATTCTTAAAGATTCAACATTGCTATCAGCAACCAGCTTGGCTTCATCATCTCTAACCATAGTACCAGATTTAACTAAGACTTTTCCATCTTCAATGAAATCTTCAAGAAGCGTTCTCCCTAATATTCTTTCAGATAATGGTTCAATTATATCTTCACCTTCCTTCAGATCATCTGCCAGTATTCCATTGATTGTCCCACAGTCTACTTCGGAAATAACAACATCCTGAGCAACATCAACGAGTCTACGAGTAAGATATCCCGCATCGGCAGTTTTAAGCGCTGTATCAGCTAAACCTTTTCTCGCTCCATGAGTTGAAATAAAATACTCTTGAACAGATAAACCTTCTTTAAAATTTGAGGTAATAGGAGATTCGATAATTTCACCCTTACCACCCGTCATTGATTTTTGCGGTTTAGCCATCAATCCGCGCATACCAGCTAGCTGTTTAATCTGGTCCTGAGATCCTCTGGCGCCAGAATCAGCCATCATATAAACAGGATTAAAGCCTTGATCGCTTGATTTCATACCATCCATCATTGTTGACGCTACAGTATTTGTGGCATGCGTCCAAACATCAATAACTTTATTATATCTTTCTCCATCAGTAAGAACATGTCTTTGATATTTTTCTTTAATTCCATCAACTTCTTTTT
>JAYZHP010000002.1:0-3556 GCA_036166415.1 Fidelibacterota bacterium
ACTTCATGAATGAGCCAATTACACCCTCCGATTATGAATTAAATAATAAGCTATTTAACAAAAGTAATAATTTTACACATGGTTTTTTTATTCAAAATCCAGCTTTATTAAGAAAAGGCCAGTTAGCTGAAGGTGTTATTGTTGAAGGAATTGATACTAGAGACCTTAGTTTTATTAATAAAATGATAGTAAATGGTTCATCAAGCTTAGCTAATAATGATGTGGTTATTGGTCAGCGCTTAGCAGAAATGTATGATATAAAAATCCATGATAAGATTACCCTGTTTGATTTATCAACAGTATATACATATAACAAGCGATTTAGGCAATTTTCTGTTGAGGGAATTTTTCATTCAGGAATGACAGAGTATGATAAGTCATCAGTATTTATAAATATTGAAGACGCAAAAGAACTATTTAAAATGGATGAGCAAATATCAGGTTATGTCCTTCGTTTAAAAAATATACAAGATTTAGACAGTGTTAATAAATTAATTAATTCTAATACTTCCTATCCATTGATGTCGATGACCTGGAAAGAAAAAAATAGAGCGCTTTATAAATGGTTAAATGTCCAGCGTTGGCCAATTCTATTTATATTTGGACTCATTTCCCTTGTGGCTATAGTAAACATTATTTCCTCATTAACAATGATTGTAATAGATAAAACAAGGCAAATAGGATTACTTTCAGCGATTGGGATGCCTCAACGAAAGATTAAAGAAATTTTTTTAATTAAAGGATTGATTATTGGTTTTTTGGGTGCGTTTTTTGGTTCTTTTTTTGCAGCTACATTAGCTTTTATTCAAAATAATTATAAAATTATTAGTGTACCAGAAGATATATATTTTATGGATTTTATTCCAATTGATATTGATTTAAACCAAATCATATTGATTTCTATTATTTCACTAATTATTTCTACGCTAGTATCTTTTTGGCCATCAACTAGCTCATCAAAAATATTACCTTCTGAGGCGCTAAAGTACGAATGAGTTTTTCTTCATTAATTGCTCGCAAATTTATGTTTAGCCGCAAAGAAGTTGGGCCAAGCAGGTTCACGGGATCTATTGCTATTATTGGTATTGCTGTGGGAACAATAGCTATGATTTTATCTGTATCAGTTTTGAATGGATTTGAATCTCGAATAATTGAAAAAATTATTGGATTTGAAGGTGATGTCAAAGTTAGCGGAGATATAGATTATGAAAAAAATATCAATAATCTTTATTCTATAGATAATGTTGAAGATTTTTTATTATACAAAGAAAGGAAAGGATTGATTCTTGGTAAAGATAGTATCGCTAGAATGATTACTATGAAATCTGTTGATATTGATAAAATAAAGAATTTCTATGAAATTAATCTTGACGATATAATCGTTTCTGATTTACCAGTGATAGTACTTGGCAAGACTACTGCAAGTCGATTGAATTTAAATATTGGAGATGAGGTTAAAATAATGAGCCCATTAGATCAAAATGCCATTTGGGGTTTTCCTAGGCAAGTTAAATCTATAGTAGGGGGGATATTTGATGTTCAGGTCCTTGATTTTAATGATAGAGTAGCATTTATACCCTCTGAAATTGGAAAAAAACTTTTTATTAGAAAAAATAATTATGATGGAATTGATATCAAAATAAAAGAAGATTCTAATCCAAATATAGTGAAAAAAAGCATAAAAGAAATCATCCCTAACTCAAAAACTGAAACATGGAAAGAATTACACAGTAAGCTTTTTAGCGCAATGAAGCTTGAAAGAATTGGATCGCTAATTGTGCTGAGCCTCATTGTTCTAGTTGGCTGTTTCAATCTTTCTACAACTCTTATGTTAATTACAATACAAAAGATAAAGCAATTTGGTATCCTATCTGCATTAGGAGCGACAAAAAAAATCATTAGAGACATTATTATTAGGCAAGGAATATTTACGGGTTCTATAGGAATTATTTTAGGGCTCACCATCGGTCTTTCTGCTGTTCTGATTCAAAATATTTTTGGAATAATAAAATTACCGGGTGATATTTATTTTACCTCAAAATTACCAATGATCATTTATTTTTCAGACTTTATACTTATTGCCTTGATTGCCTTGATAATGGTTTCTCTTTCATCTGTAATTGCCGCAAGGCGAACCAGTTCAATTTCAGCAAAAAATACTATTGTACTTGAAAAATGATTTTATCTGCTAAGAATTTGTCAAAATCATTTATGAATAATGAGGGAAAGTTTTATGTATTTAGAAATCTTTCTATAGAAATTGATAAATCAGATTTAATTACGATTATGGGTCCAAGTGGCTCTGGAAAGTCTACGCTATTAAATATTTTAGGAACTCTTGATACCTACGATGAGGGTTTAATCAAATTAAACGGTGAGGACATCAATGATCTAAGCAAAGATGATATATCTAAAATTAGAAATAAACAAATAGGGTTTGTATTTCAGTTTCATCATTTGATTCCCGAATTTAATGCTATTGAAAACATTATGATTCCACAGCAAATTTATGGAAATAAAGTAAATAGCTCTGATGCGGCAGAGCTACTAGACTACATGGGACTATCTAAGCGCATGAGCCACTATCCTTCCCAATTATCTGGAGGAGAAAAGTCAAGAATCGCAATTGCTAGAGCTTTGATTAATAAACCTACTGTTGTGCTTGCTGATGAACCTACTGGGAATTTAGATATTGAAAATGCTGAAAAACTAATTCAGCTATTTAAGAAAATAAATAATGACTTTGACCAGTCATTTGTTATTGCTACGCATGACCCTAAAGTTGCACTGATTGGTAATAAAAAATATTATTTAAATAAAGGTATTCTTTCAAACTCAGATCCTGTTTGAAGTTGTTAATACGATTCTTAAATTTAATCTATAATGAAAGAAAATTTTTCACAACGAGTTCAGCATATTATAAAATTTGCCAAAGAAGAAGCTATTCGACTTGGGCATAGCTACGTAGGCTCTGAGCATTTACTTCTTGGTTTATTAAGAGAGAATTCTGGCCTTAGCGCAAAGATTTTTGATATTTATGATTGCGATATTGATGATGTCCAATCTATGATTGAAGATATGATTAAAACTCTAGGCAATACTATGACCCTTGGCCATCTTCCATTGACTCGTAGAGCTGAAAGAATACTAAGAAATGCATTTAATGAGGCTGCAGCACTTGGAACGACTATAGCAGATGATGAACATTTACTATTAGCTATCTTAAAAGAAAGCGAAGGAATAGCTAGAGAAGTATTGAATTCACATAATCTAGACTATGAAAGCGTTCTAGATCTGATCAATAGTGATACCGATGAGCATTTTAATGAACCACAAGATTCTAAAACATTTAAACCTTCAAAATCGAAAACTCCGGCACTTGATCATTTTTCTAGAGATATAACAGAATTAGCACGCCAAGGAGAATTAGATCCTGTAATTGGTAGAGAAGAAGAGATTCAGCGAGTTGCTCAAATATTATCTAGGAGGAAGAAAAATAATCCAGTACTAATTGGTGAGCCAGGAGTAGGTAAAACCGCAATTATTGAAGGGCTTG
>JAYZHP010000003.1:0-3190 GCA_036166415.1 Fidelibacterota bacterium
ATTCGGATATTTCCAGATAAACCAATTACCAAAAAACCAGCTGAAACAAGAATGGGAAAAGGTAAGGGGTCCCCAGAGTATTGGGTTGCCGTAGTTAAGCCTGGAAGAATATTATTTGAGGTTGATGGAGTAGATAGAAAAGGTGCTGAACAAGCATTTCATAATGCATCAAATAAACTTCCAATCAAAACTAAAATTGTCAGTAGAAGAGAATTGTAATGAAAAAAAGCGACCTAAGTGAATTAAAAATTTCAGATATAGATATGAAGCTCGAAGAAAACCAGGCTAAGCTTCAAAGCTTACGCTTTCAAAAAGCACTTCAACAGCTAGAGGATCCGCTCGAAATTAAATCATTAAAAAAAGAAATAGCTCAATTATTAACGATTAAAAATGAATTTATTAAAGGGATTAGATTAGATGAGGATGCCTCATGAGTGATAGAAAAAAACAAGTTTTAGTTGGTGAGGTAGTAAGTGATAAGATGGATAAAACTGTCGTTGTGCAGGTTACCAGAAAAATTCCCCACCCTGTTTATGGAAAAATATTAAAAAGATTTAAGAAATATAATTCTCATATTACAAATGTAAGTCCAAAAATTGGTGACATAGTAAAGATTTCATCAACGAGACCTATCAGTAAGACCAAGCGTTGGCGCGTAAGTGAGATTGTTAGAGAGTCTGTTAAAATAGGTTAATAAGTGATACAGCAAGAAACAAGATTAAAGGTGGCTGATAATTCAGGTGCAAGAGAAGTCCTTTGCTTTAAGGTCCTTGGTGGTAGCCGCAGGAGATACGCATCTTTAGGCGATATTATCGTTGTTACTGTAAAACAAGCAATCCCAGACGGTATGGTAAAGAAGGGTCAAGTTTCAAGGGCTGTAGTAGTTAGGACCAGAAAAGAAGTTAGAAGATCAGATGGATCATATATTCGTTTCGATGATAATGCTGCAGTTTTATTGAATGAGGCAGGTGAACCTAGAGGCACAAGGGTTTTGGGTCCGGTAGCTAGAGAACTACGGGAAAGTGGTTACATGAAAATAATTTCAATGGCACCGGAGGTTTTATAGTATGCGATTAAAAAGTGGTATGAATGTCAAGGTAATCAGTGGAAACCATAAAGGTAAAGAAGGAAAAATTTTAAGGATTTTAAAAGATAAAAATCGCGTAGTCATTGAAGGTATTAATTTGATAAAAAAACATACTCGACCAACTCAAGATAATCCTAAAGGTGGTATCGTAGAGCGTGAAGGTTCTTTACATATTTCCAATGTAATGCATTTACATAACGGAAGCCCTTCTCGTATTGGATATAAAAAACTTGAAGATGGCACTAAGGTGAGAATTTCATCAAAAAGCGGTGAGGAGATCAAAGATTGATGGCTAAAAAAAATGCAATAAGATCTGAAGTTCCAAATCTAAGGAAAAAATATAAGGAAATGGTTATTCCTGCAATGATGAAGCAATTCAATTATAGTAATTTAATGGAGGTTCCAAGAATAACTCATGTTTCAATCAATATGGGAATTGGAGATGGAAAAGATAATCCAAAGAAATTAGAAAGTGGGTTAAATGAGCTTACTTTAATTGCAGGGCAAAAACCCGTAGTTACTAGATCTCGTAAGGATATATCAAATTTTAAAATAAGACAAGGTTTCCCCGTTGGATGTAAGGTCACGATTCGCGGAAATCGAATGTATGATTTTATTGAAAGATTAATTTCTGTTGCGCTACCTCGAACTAGAGACTTTAGAGGTTTATCATTTAAATCATTTGATGGAAGGGGAAACTTTTCATTTGGTGTAAAAGAACAAATTATTTTTACAGAAATTGATTATGATAAAATTGATAGTATTCGTGGAATGGACATTAATTTTTCAACTAGTTCACAGTCAGATGAGGAATCATATTGGCTTCTTAAATTAATTGGACTACCGTTACGTGAAAAACCACAAAAAAACGAAGAAAGTGTTGAGGTTAATTAATGGCACGAAAATCACTAATTGTCAAAGCCAAAAGAAAGCCAAAATTTAGCACAAGAGAGTATAATCGCTGTTTTAATTGTGGCCGTGCTGATGGGTATATGAGAAAATTTGGCTTATGTAGAATATGTTTTAGGGAAATGGCGCTTAGAGGGGAAATCCCTGGCGTAATAAAGGCTAGCTGGTAAGGAGAATTTATGTCAATGACTGATCCTGTATCTGATATGTTAACGAGAATACGCAATGCTATGGCTGTTGATAAAAGATTCGTGGATATTCCATCATCAAATTTGAAAAAAAGAATAGCATTTGTTCTTAAAGAAGAAAATTACATAAAAGATTTTATTTTTATTAAAGATGGAATTGATCAGAAGATTAGAATATTTATTAAATATGACCATAAAGGTGAAGCTGTAATTTCAGGAATTGAAAGAATCAGCAAGCCTGGAAGAAGGGTTTATGTTAGCAGGAATGAAATTCCAAGAGTTTTAGATGGATTAGGAATATCTATCCTCTCTACGTCGAAGGGCGTACTTTCAAATAAAGTTGCTAAGCGATTTGGTATAGGAGGAGAAGTACTTTGTAACGTATGGTAATAAATTATGTCAAGAATTGGTAAGAAAAATATAAATATCCCAGAAAAAGTCAGAGTAGAAATAACAAATGACTTGATTAAGGTTAATGGTCCCAAGGGAAGTCTTAATGTTTCAGTAAATTCTGAGATAAATATTCTTCAAAATGAAAATTCACTAACAGTTGAACGTCCGTCAGATTCCAGAAATCATCGAGCATTACATGGAACTACTCGTCAATTAATCGCTAATGCAGTAATTGGAGTTTCTGAAGGATTTAATAGGGATTTGGAAATAAGAGGTGTCGGATATCAGGCAAATATGGATGGAAAATATTTAGTTTTACAACTTGGTTTTTCTCATGAAATTTTCTTTGAACCACCCGAAGGGATAGAAATTAAAGCCAATAAAACAGAAATAACCGTTTCCGGTATAAACAAACAATTAGTTGGTGAAGTATCAGCAAAAATCAGATCGTTTAGAAAGCCTGAACCATACAAAGGAAAAGGTATTAGGTATAAAGATGAGTACGTACGATCAAAGCAAGGCAAAACTGTTGGTGGGGCTACTGCATGATCAATAAATCATCAAAGCAAGAAATGCGAAATCTACGCAGAAGAAATCGTAGTAAACGTAATAA
>JAYZHP010000004.1:0-11808 GCA_036166415.1 Fidelibacterota bacterium
CTGATCCTACAGCACGATATGCATTAGGACTTCCAGTTTTTATTGCAATTTCTTGATAGGTTCGAACCTCTCCATATGGAATCTTCATTACAGTAAGTAATACTTTCTGATAGAAAGAAGGCATTGAAATGTCAACTTTAATATCAAAAAATTTCTTATTATTAGAGAAATAATCATTGATTTGCTTTATTGGTTTTTTCAATGAAATCTTATCCTTTACTAAATTATAATCATCTTTATTCTGTTCAATTTCTGATAAAAATTCTGGGATTTTTTTCTCAAAAACAATGCGCTTCAATCCTTTTTCAGATTGAATCAACATCAGTTCACCGATTGGGGATTTAATCATCGCGTATCTATAAGATTTCAAATGATACCTACCCACTACTTTTTGAAGGAGAGCTTACAAGATAGCCACCAGCAATAATTAGAACTGATCCAATAATTGCAAGGGCCGGGAGAGCTTCTCCCAAAAAAAACCAACCCACTGCTGTTGCGATAATAGGAGGATAAAAAGCAGTATAACTTATTTGAGTTACAGGGAGATGATTAAATAGCCATATATATATACCCCATGTCATTACTGTCCCTGGAATAGTCAGAAAAAAAATAGCAAATAAGTTTTTATTATCTATTGGAATAAAGGCATTATTCTCAAAAATTAGTGCACAAATTAGAAATAATATCCCAGAAAGGGTCATGCCAACCGCATTTAAATGATACGAGTTGATCGAGCTTTTTTGCATTTTTAAATAAACATTTGGCCAAGCTGCAAGTACGACAGATAATAAAATAGCAATAATCCCAAATGTTGCTTGTCCTTCACCTAGCATATCTCTTTCATAAAATAAGAGTATTGTCCCAATTAGACCTATTAGCATCCCAAAAGCCTTCTTTTTATTTAAGCGATCATCTGGTAAATAAAAATGCGCCATCATTGCTACGCATATCGGCAATAAGCCCCAAATTATTGCCCCAAGATTAGAATAAACATATTTTGCTCCCCAGTAGGTGAGATAATAGCATAGAGAAAAATTAAAAAAAGTGAATAATAAATATACGTTCTTAAGATCTGTGGTTAGATTAACTTTATGGCCTTTAATAAAATACATGATCCAAAAAATTATTCCCGCAATGGAGAATCGAATTGAAAGACCAGTATATAATGGCATTTCAGCAAGACTAATCTTTAGATACATCCATGTAAATCCCCAGAGGACACACATCAAGGCATAGAGCATATAGACTTTTGTTTTCATAAAAAAAAAGCTCTGATTTTACAGAGCCTTCCTAAAGTTTAAAGTAAAATTGAAAGAATTATTTTTTTGCATTATCATGGAGAAAAATTACAAGAGGACTAGCAATATAAACCGATGAGTATGTTCCAACAATAACACCAATGATCATTGCAAAAGCAAAGTTATGTATTACCTCGCCACCAAATAACCATAAAATCATTACCACAACAAAAGTTGTTAGTGAAGTAATAATTGTTCTAGAAAGTGATTTATTAATACTTCTATTTACAATCAGAGTATACGAATCACGTTTAGATGATTTTAAATTTTCGCGTATTCTATCAAAAATCACAATAGTATCATTGAGAGAGTACCCTACAATAGTTAAAAATGCAGCTATAATCGGAAGACTGATTTCGTAAGAAAGTAGTGAAAAAATACCAAGCGTGATTAAAACGTCATGAGATAATGCGGCAATGGCTCCTAGCGCAAATTTGAATTCAAAGCGAACTGAAATATAAAGAAGGATGAGTGCAAGAGCTGAGAAAATTGCCATTACGGCTTTTCCACTAAGCTCCGATCCAATTTTTGGACTTATTATACCTTTACTGAGTACAAATTCAGTCATGTTTTTAGGAGTTTTATTTGGAAAAGATTCAAATAGATGAACCGCGATTTTTTGCGCAAAATTTGATGGTGAGTTTTCAATATGAGGAACACGGACTGATACAGCAGCTTTACTACCAAAATGCTTTACTTCTTCTCTGCTAAAGTCAAACTTTTGACCATCAATATTAATATTACCCATTTTTGAACGCACTTCTTCAACATTTATATCTTCAGTATACTGAACTGCTACAAATGTTCCGCCTTTAAAATCGATGCTCAATTTAGGACCTCCATTAATAACCAGAGAGGCTATACCAGCAAGGGCTATCAGCCCTGATAGAGCAAGTGCGAATGATTTTTTACCCATAAAATCAAAATTTGAATTCTTTAAAATTCTCATATACTAAGTTTTGAAAAACCTTTACGATTTACAAATGCATTAAAAATTGTTCTAGTTACAAAAATTGCCGTAAACATTGATATCAATATCCCCCAAAATAAGACTGTTGCAAATCCACGAATAGGGCCAGTGCCGAATTGCCATAGGACTAATGCAGCAATCAATGTTGTCATGTTCGCATCAATAATTGTTGTCAATGCACGATCATAGCCGCCATCAATAGCAGCTTTTGCTGTTTTTCCTTTATCAAGCTCTTCTCGAATACGTTCAAAAATAATTACATTCGCATCAATCGACATCCCAACCGTTAATATTAATCCTGCAATACCAGGAAGCGTTAGGGTGGCATGAAGTGAGGCCAATATCGCTAAAACAAGTACAATATTCCAAATCAATGCAAAATCAGCTATAGTTCCAGCTACTCGATAATAAAGAATCATAAATAACAATACAATAGCAAGACCAATCAATACTGATTGAGTTCCACTTTTTACTGAATCTGCTCCTAGCGATGGACCGATAACTCTTTCTTCAATTATATCAACAGGCGCAGGTAGCGCACCAGCTCTTAAAACAATTGCTATATCTTTTGCTTCGTCAATATTGGCAAATCCCTCTATAAGGGTTCCACCCCCAGATATTTTCTCTCTAATATTTGGAGCCATATGTACTTTTTTATCTAGAACGATAGCAACTTGCCTACCAATATTTGAACCAGTCATAATTGCCCATTTTCTAGCTCCATCAGAGTTCATTGAAAGATTTACAATCGGTTGACCAGCAGAAGTTGTTCCTTGAGGTCCTAAGTTGGCTTTGGCTTCTTCGACAACACCACCAGTTAGCTCAGCTTGATCATCTAATAGATATAGAGCATACATTTTTTCTACCGATCCATCTGTAAGCGCATATTCCTCAGCTTTATGACTAAAGAGAAAATTCGCGCCTATCGATGCTAATCGTTCTTGAACCTCAGGCTTCTCTATCAATTTTTTTAATGCATAGGTATTTTTCTCAGGAACACCGATTGAATTACCTAAACTTCTTAACATTGATGAAAATGGTCGTTCTGCAAAAATGTCCTCATCTACTATAGCAGAATCTGCTTCCTCATTAGTCTCTGTTGCTCCAAAAAGTTCACTTACAGATACAGCTTGATCATTACTAATAGGATCTGATTTTTTATTTTCAGACTTTAATTCTTTTGCTACAGAAGCTAAAGATTTATCTTTTTTGAGAACCTGATCAATTTTAATCATTAGATCATTGGTTGTAGTAACGTCTTTCACCAAGTAGAATTCAAGAAGCGCTGTGCTTTCAAGCAGGGAGCGAGCTCGCTCCGAATTTTGAACACCAGCTAGCTCAACGATTATACGTTGAGTACCTTGCTTTTGAATGGTTGGTTCAGCCACACCAAATTGATCAATACGGTTTTGAAGAATCTCTAATACGCGATTAATAGCATCTTCCGCTTCTTCTTTTAAAGCGCTAGTTATATCATTTGTATTTGATCCATAGTCATAATAGTACCTGGAGAGCTTTAATTGTTTTTTATCAATAAGCATAGAAAATAAATTAAAGAAGTCTGCTTCTGGTGAAGCTGAAATTTCTTTACGAATATCCTCAAAGACTGAGGAAAGCTTTTGATCCTTATTGATTGCAATATTTTCAACAAGTGTAGGTATGTCTACTTCAAGAGCAATATACATTCCACCTTTGAGATCAAGCCCTTGTTTAATTGCTCGAGATTCTAAGGTTTCAAGATTACCTTGTTCTAAAAGGACGCTTTTTTCATCTTCAGATAATGTTTGAAGTTTAATGCTTGGCCAAAGCGACCAGATTCCCCATACAAGGACTAATCCAATTAGTAAAAATCGTGGTGTTAGTTTATTTTGCATAAAATATATTATTAATTGCTTTAAGGACGGGGAATATACTCTTGGATTTACCTATTGAACAAGCATGTGAACGAATTATTATACAATATTGAATTTTGCACCTATTTTTTTAAAAGCATCTAATGCTTGATCTAAATGCGATTCAGTCATTGCAGCAGAGATCTGAACTCTTATTCTAGCCTCATTTTTAGGAACAACTGGGTAGAAAAATCCAATAACATAAATCCCCTCTTTTAATAAATCTGCAGCCATTTTTTGAGCAATTTGTGCATCATAAGTCATGATTGGGATAATAGGATGTTCACCTTCTTTTATTTCAAAGCCAATCCTAGATATTTCTCTACGAAAATATTGCGTATTTTTTTCAAGCTTATCCCTTAATTCTGTTGATTCTGAAAGCATTTCAAAGGCCTTAATACCTGCAGAGGTTATTGCAGGAGCTAGAGTGTTTGAAAAAAGATAAGGCCTTGAGCGTTGGCGTAATAAATCTATGAATTCTTGCTTTCCAGTAGTAAAACCACCCGAAGCTCCACCAAGCGCCTTTCCAAGGGTTGAAGTCCAAATATCAATTTTTTCCATAACATTATTGTGTTCTGCAGATCCTCTTCCGGTCTCTCCTATAAATCCAGTGGCATGACTATCATCAACCATGACTATTGCATCATATTTTTCTGCAAGAGTAGTTATTTGATCAAGTTTTGCTATGTAACCATCCATTGAGAAAACACCATCCGTTGCAATTAAGCGTATTTTTGCATTTTGCGATTTGATTAGTTGTTTCTCTAAATCTTTCATATCATTGTTTTTATAGCGATATCGTTGGGCCTTGCAAAGCCTGATGCCATCAATAATAGAAGCGTGATTTAATGCATCAGAGATGATAGCATCATTTGGGCCTAAAAGCGTTTCAAAAAGCCCACCATTTGCATCAAAACATGAGGTGTATAAAATAGTATCTTCAGACCCAAAGAAATGAGAAATGGTTTTTTCGAGATCTTTGTGTATGGTCTGCGTTCCACAAATAAAACGGACAGATGCCATACCAAAGCCATATTTATCTAATGCTTGCTTTGCAGCAGAAATCAAGCTTGGATGATCAGCGAGACCTAAATAATTATTGGCGCAAAAATTAAGTACGTTTAAACCTTGATCTGTTGAAATATTAATACTTTGTGAAGAAGTGATTGGCCTTTCAACCTTATAAAGCCCCTCGTCTTTAATTTCTGAAATAATTTTCTTAAAAGAATTCACCACTTTAAAACAACCTTTCCGCAATTTCCTGATTTTAACACTTCAAAGGCATCTTGGAAATCATCAATATTAAATTGATGCGTTAATACCTCAGAAATTGATAAGCCACCTCTAACCATTTGAGTCATTTTGTACCATGTATCATACATTTCTCTTCCATATATACCTTTAATATTTAGCCCTTTAAAAATAACATCATCCCAGTTGATCTTTGTTGATTTTGGTAGCAGTCCTAATAGTGCAATATTTCCACCATTATACATGTGATTGATCATCTCATTAAAAGCTTGTGGGCTTCCAGACATTTCAAGCCCTATATCAAAACCATGATTAATATTGAGGTCTTCAAAAGTATCTTTTATTTGCTCTTTTTTTGGATTAATTGTTCTTGTGGCTCCTAGCTTTAATGCTAGATCTAATCGATAGTCATTTATATCCGTGATTACAATATTTCTTGAGCCAGAGAATTTGCAAATTGCTACAGCCATGATTCCTATGGGACCTGCGCCAGAAATCAATACATCTTCACCGGTCAAATTATACGTAAGTGCCGTATGCACAGCATTTCCAAATGGATCAAAAAAAGCTGCAATTTCTGATGATATATCTTTATGAATAGGCCATACATTTGATTCAGGTATAACTAAATATTCAGCAAATGCCCCATTTCGATGAATTCCAATTCCAATAGTTTTATGGCATAGATGGCGTTTTCCAGCTCTGCAATTTCGACAATACCCACAAGTTAAATGCCCTTCTCCAGAGACGCGATCCCCTACCTTGTAATGCGTAACTCCTGCTCCAATTTCCTCAATAATGCCACAAAATTCATGCCCTATGATTAGAGGCAATTCAAGATTCTTTTGCGCCCATTCATCCCAGTCATATATATGCATGTCGGTACCGCAAATTGCAGTATGCGTTATTTTAATCTTTACATCATTTGTTTCGCATATTGGGTTATCGACATTCTCCATCCATATCCCTGCTTCAGGCGAACGTTTTACAAGTGCTTTCATAAGGTTTTTATATTCATTGATTGTTCTAAAAAATTTAATGGGTTATACTTACCATACACAATGGAATAAACTTAGGAGGTTATTATTCGTTTATGCGGATTCAGACTCAGTTTCTTATTATAAATATTATTGGCGGAATTGCTGTTCTTGGTGGCTATGTAGTTGCATTAATAAATCATCCCGATACTAGAGGTGAGCTTTGGGGTGGGGTACCGGAAAATTTACGATTTTGGATTACTTCATTTATGTTTGTTTCTGCTTTTGGTTACTGCTTGGCAATGTATTATTTAATTTTTCAAGATGGATTAAGCTTGGATTTCTTTTGGGGAAAATTAAACGCCAATTATATGAAAGGACTATTAATTATTTTCCTTTTAACCGCTGCTTGCTGGATTCATACAACCTTTAGTTATCTAGAAACTGGAAATCAAGTTTTATGGACTTTTGTCCAAATCGAGCTTTGGCTGACTGGAATTTCAATTTTTCTTATGATGATTGGTCTTGCTACAGCTAGTGGAATCAATAATAATTTTCTTCATAGCTCATCCGTAATAGGTCTTCTTATTATTTCCTTTCATTGTTTAGCGCTAGATGCAATGTTATGGATTAGTAGATTCCCTATTAAACATTGATTAAGACTTAGTTATCTTTTGTCAGAATTAAAAAAATCATTAGGACTAATTGATGGTATTTCATTATTAATTGGAATTACTATTGGTTCAGCTATTTTTGCCACACCTCAAATTATTGCATCTTATAGTGTTTCATTTTTCAGCATCATCTTGCTTTGGATAGTTGTCACTTGTTTCGTTTTTATCGGTTCATTGATTTATGCTGAGCTAGGATCTCGTTTTCCTAATACTGGAGGAGAGTATATTTATATTAATAAGGCTTTTGGTCCTTTTTGGGGATTTATTTTTGGATGGTCTCAATTATTAATTATTAGGACCAGCCCCGCTGCAGGAATAAGTCTAATTACTGCAAATTATATCGGATATTTTATTGAAATGAATCAATTTCAAAAAAATATTGTAGCGATTGCCATTATCATCATATTTGGTATAATTAATTTTATGGGCGTTGAAAGAGCTAGCGCATACAATAAATTTTCATCCTTAGTAAAGACAATAGGGATTGTTGTATTTACATTTGCTGGGTTGATGATTTTTGGCGGAGATTTTTCAAATTTACCTGAGTCTATAAATTCTACTCAAAATTTAGGTCCGATAGGAAATGCGGTAGCTGCAATAATTTTAATCCTATTCTCTTATTTGGGTTGGGATAGGGTTGGCTATGTTGCCGGAGAGATGAAAAATCCCAAAGATATTATTCCGCGGACGATGTTTTATGGAATTGGTACGATTGCAATTATATATCTTAGTGCAAATCTTTTATATCATACAGTAATGGGATTAGAGGGTGTGAGAAATAGCAATATTGTTGCATCAGATACCGCATCCATCCTCTTTGGTAATATAGGAGCTTCAATAGTATCCATGATTGTGATTATTTCAGCTACAGGAAGTATTAATGGGACAATGATGTCGGCTAGTAGACTGTACTACGCTATGGCCAAGGATGGGTTATTATTTAGCTGGTTTAACCATATTCATCCAAGTTTTAAAACACCTACGCACTCAATCATCGCCCATTGTATATGGGGAATAACCTTACTTGTAGTCAGACAAAATTTTGAAACCATTGTGTCTGGAATGGTGTTTACGATTCTTATATTTTATATTGTAACTACTTTAGCCCTATTTAGATTCAGAAAATTAAATATTGGCCAGGAGGGATATCGCATCCCTTTTTATCCATTATTACCGTTAATATATCTAATTGGATTAATTGTGCTCGTATCATTAAGATTATTTTATCAATTTAATTTATCAATTCAGGATTTAAGCTTTGTGCTGACAGGGGTGCCAATTTATTTTCTTTTTTTTAAGCAGAAAGTTAATCGCTAACTTTAGCCCCATTATTTAATCAGATATAATTAATTATGAGTAAAATTGTTTCACTAACAAATCAAAAAGGCGGAGTTGGAAAAACAACTACCTCTGTTAATCTTGCAGTAAGTTTTGCAGTTTCAGAGGTAAAGACTTTGCTGATTGATTTAGATCCACAATCAAATGCTACGACAGGTCTAGAGGCATTGATTGAAAATCCTCAAGGAACAATTTATGATTCAATCGTTGGAAAAGAAAAAGCTTCAAATGTTATCAGTTCGACAAAATTGGATTGTTTAGATATCATTACTTCAACAAATGATTTAGTTGGAGCAGAAGTAGAATTAGTAAATCTAATGGCGCGCGAAAGGCAACTTGAAAAAGCATTGAAATCGGTACAAAAAAAATATGACTACATTTTAATTGACTGCCCACCATCACTTGGTTTATTAACATTAAATGCGCTAACCTGTTCAAACTCAATAATTATTCCAATTCAGTGTGAATATTATGCCCTAGAAGGATTAGGTCAGTTATTAAACACCTTCCGATTGGTTCAAAAGAATTTAAATCCAAAACTTGAAATTGAAGGCGTTCTGCTAACGATGTATGATTCTAGATTGAACCTTTCCAGTCAAGTAGCAGATGAGGTGAGAAGTTTTTTTAAGGACAAAATATTTGAAACCGTTATCAATAGAAATGTTCGTTTAAGCGAGGCGCCAAGTTTTGGAAAGCCAGCACTGCTTTACGATGCAAATTCTACAGGTGCTCAAAATTATTTATCCTTAGTTGAGGAGATATTACATAATGGCAACTAAGAGACTAGGAAAAGGACTTGAAGCTTTAATTCGTTCGGATCATGCCGTAAAAAAAGAGCATATAAGCCACTCTGGCGTTACGCAAATATTATTATCAAAGATTAAAGCAAATCCTTATCAACCAAGAAAAGAGTTTAATAAGGATGCTTTGACTGACCTCGCTTCATCAATCAAGCAAAAAGGAGTTATTAGTCCAATTACTGTATGTGAAGAAGGTAATGGTTATATTTTAATCGCTGGAGAGCGAAGGCTCAGGGCATCTAAGTTAATTAAGCTTAAAGAGATTCCAGCATACATCATGGAAGTAAAAAATGATTCAGATATGATGCAAATAGCTCTTATTGAAAATATCCAACGAGAAAATTTAAATCCAATGGAAGAATCCGAAGCATATGCATTATTAAATAACCAATTCAAACTTTCACAAAAAGATATTGCAAAATCTGTTGGGAAAAATAGATCTACTATAACAAATTCATTAAGATTGCTTCAGCTTCCTTCGGAAATACGCAAAAGCCTCAAACATGATAAAATTTCTGCAGGCCATGCTCGCGCCATTCTTTCTATGTCCACAAAGACTGGAATGCTAAAGCTTTGGAAAATGATTTTAAAAGATGGGCTATCTGTAAGGTCTGCAGAAAAAGTTGCTAAAGGTTCAGCTAAGATCAAGTCAGCTAAAACAAAAAGCCTCAAAACAAAAAGTAAATCTACTCGCTCTTTAGAAAATGAACTGATTTCAATTCTTGGCACAAAAGTTAATTTGAATGCTAGGGGAAATCAATCCGGATCAATATCAATTGAGTATTTTACCCATGATGATCTTGAGCGAATATTAGAATTATTACGAAGCATAGATAATTAAAAAATGAAACCAAGTCGATATACTTTTTTAATTGTGCCTGACCATGATGGAGATAGTAGGCGATTTTCAATATCAAGGAATGGAACACTATTTATTTTGATATCATTCATTATATCGATCGTAGCTGTAGTCTTATCTTATATTTATCTTATTCCTATCGCGGTTGACTATACTCGTATGGATTATCGGTATAATGAAGTGATTGGTGAAAGAATTGAAGTTTTAGAATTATACAGAGACCTTGAAAGAATGAAGCAGATGGAAATCGTTGTTCAAAAAGCCTTAGGTATGGATCTTGGTGAAAGCGATTCTACCGATTCAGGGCTATCCAAAATGATGGATGATTACCCAATTAAATTAACCTATCTTGATAACGTGCCGTCTTTATTGCCAGCTGCAGGTGTCTTAACGCAAGATATGATAGTTTCCAATAAAGAGGATATTAGAGAACATTTCGGGGTTGATATTGCAGTTCCACTAGGTGAGCCCGTAATGGCATCAGCATCAGGACAAGTTGTATTTTCTGGATGGACGACAGAACTTGGAAACTTGGTGATTATTTATCATGGAAATGAGTATTTTACTTACTATGGTCACAATGAATTAATATTAGTAAAACCTTACGAAAAAGTTAAGCGAGGTGATGTAATTTCAACTTCTGGAAATTCAGGAATAAGTTCAGGACCTCATCTTCATTTTGAAATTTGGAAAGATGGGGAACCTATTGATCCTTTATTGTATTTTCCAGAGCTAAATCAATCAAATATTAGTGTGAAATAAATTATGGCTAAAAACGATTATAAAGATGTACATACAATGATTGGCACAGATGCTGTTATCCAAGGCAATGTTACCTGCCAGGGTGGCGTTGCTGTCTATGGAAAAGTATTTGGCGATGTTGTTTCAGAGGGGCCAGTACGAATTGCTCGCGGAGGAGAAGTTCATGGAAATGTGCAAGCTAATGACTCTCAAATAGGCGGCATGGTAGATGGAAATGTTCGAGTAGAAAATAGAGCAGTTTTAGGATCTGAGTGCAACTTAAAAGGGGATTTAGTATATAGAACCCTAGTAATTGAAGAAGGCGCTCAGTTCCAAGGGCATTGCGTAATGGTTGAAAACGAAACTCCACCAAGTGATAGTTAAATAGATAGACTATCTTTTTTTATGACAAAAAACGATGATGATTTCATTCAAAGAACATTGAATGAATTTCAACGTTTCTTAAGATTATCTGCTCCAGCAGCAAGCGCTTCAAATACTCTTTTAGGGGGTATTATAAGTTTATCGCTAATTGGTTATGTTATCGATATAAATTTTGATACCTATCCAACTTTTTTTATCATTGGGCTTTTATTTGGATTGATTGTTGGTCTTTATCAATTGTACAAATTCATAAATAAAAAATGAAACAGTTACCAAATTATATTTTGCTTGCAGTATTAATTATAATCATTGGCTTTACTGTATATCCAAATAACAAAATTGAAATTGTCGTGGGGACTTTAACGCCATTTACCATTGCCTTGATTGAAACTTTTTTACTATTAAATACTAGCCAAATCAATGCTCTTTCTACTACTAGAATATTAATGATCGGCTTCGTTTTGAAGATGATATTTTTTGCACCCTTTTTATTAGCTCTTATTCACTTTTATGCTTTTAACACTCACTCATTTGTGTTTAGCTTTTTAGGTTCTTTTATAGCGTTTCATACGTTGGAAGCAATGTTTATAAATTCACTTTTTAACCATAAACAAAAAAAGTATT
>JAYZHP010000005.1:0-9518 GCA_036166415.1 Fidelibacterota bacterium
TGCTGATATTATGAAAATTAGTGAAAATTCTGCGAAGGTCAATTATCACCATGCGGTGGAAACCTTAAAAAAATATTTTAAAAATTAATATGAAAATTGAAGAACAATTTAAAAAATTATTGAATACATCATCTGATAGGATTGAATCAGATGCGTTTTTAAAAAGCCTTCACTCTGAACGACTACGACGCTATGATAGAAGGAAGAAATTATACGATGGGTTTGTATCTCTATGCTTTGTACTTGTCTTTAGCTTTATTACCATGAGTCAATTAACAAATGATCCGGCCATCTATGCATCAGTTGATTTGCAACCCTACGAAGAGATGGATGAAGAAACCGAAGAGTATGTTAATGATCTTGCCTATTATTTAATCAATACCAGCGATGATATTTGGGAGACAATAAATTTCTTTGAAACAATCAACTTTGACAATGTAATCGCTATGAACAATGGAGATATATATGAATAAAATTGTTATAATTCTTATGAGCTTCCCAATTATCTTTTGCCAACCAGGAAAGGCGCGTGGCCCTGGAGGTCAATATGAGAATCGAATGGAGATGATGATGGTCTGGAAGCTTACTGACTACTTAAATCTATCTGAACAGCAAGCAGAAAAACTCTTTCCTAGAATGCGTAAGCATCGAGTAGAAATAGGAAAGTACCACAAGAATGAAAAAGAGCTTTTTGACTCCTACCTTTCAAAGATAAAAAAAGGGGAAAAGGTATCCCAGTCAGATGTGAATTCGATGTTAAAAAAAATGGAAACGTTTTCCCAAGAAAAGAGCAATAGTCGAATAAAATTTATTAGGTCAACCAGTGATATTCTTGATCCCAAGCAACAAATTATGTTTATGAGCTTTGAGCCCTATATGAAAGAAGAAGCGCAAAAAGGGATGAAAGAGCGTTTTCGCAAAGGACCAACCCCTAGGATGGATAAGGGCAAAAGACGAAGATAATTCACATTGATAAATAAAAAACCCTCTTTTAAGAGGGTTTTTTATTACCGATTATTATAATTACAATTTAATTTTTGTTTTCCAAAACCTTAGAATTATGAAAAGAATATATAATTTTAGCGCAGGACCTGCGATTCTGAACCCTTACGTAATTGAAGAAACATCAAAGGCTACAATCGAATACAATGATAGTGGAATGAGCTTAATGGAGATGAGTCATCGATCCCAACCTATTGTTGATATGGTTAAAGAAACCAATCTTTTGGTTCGCAAACTTTTAAAAGTACCGGAAAATTATCATGTGTTATTTCTACAAGGTGGAGCCTCACTTCAATTTAGCATGATACCCATGAACTTACTTAATGAAAATCAAACTGCGGACTACGTAGATACAGGCGCTTGGGCACAAAAGGCAATTAATGAAGCGCAGATTTTTGGTAAGGTTAACGTCGCTTGCTCTTCTAAAGATGCCGATTATAATCATATTCCTAAAGAATTAAATCATTCTAGCAATGCGGTTTACCTGCATCTGACATCAAATAATACTATCTACGGAACACAGTGGTCATCATTTCCAGCATTAATAAATCCAGATTCTTTTCTCGTAGCGGATATGTCTTCTGATATATTTAGTAGAGAAATTAATGTAACAGAGTTTGGATTAATTTATGCTGGCGCGCAAAAAAATATTGGGCCAGCTGGCGTAACACTTGTAATCATTAGAGATGATATTTTAGGCAATATCAATCGTAAAATTCCTATTATGCTGCAATACCAAACTCATATTGCAAAACGCTCCATGTTCAATACTCCTCCTGTAATGGCGATTTATGCTGTAAATAGGAGCCTGTACTGGTTAAAAAATAATGGTGGCGTTAATGAGATTGAGAACAAAAATCAATCTAAGGCCAAAAAACTTTACGATGAAATAGAACGCAATACGTTATTTAAATCTCCTGTTAATCATGAAGATCGTTCAAAAATGAATATCCCTTTTATTTACAGCCAAAAGCTAAATGAAGATGATTTTCTTTCTTTCTGTAATAGGAGAGGCCTGACAGCATTAAAAGGTCATCGGTCTGTGGGGGGATTTAGAGCATCTATATACAACGCTATGCCAGAATCTGGCGTTGATGCCCTAATTAAAGCAATGCAGGACTTTGAAAAGGAACATTAATCATCCCATAGTCCTTTTTTACTAAGTTTTTTTATTTTTGGAGCAATAACAAAAGCACAATAAGGAGCATTTGGATTATTCTCATAATAATCTTGATGATAACCTTCAGCTATATAAAAATTATCTAACTCCTTTAATTCAGTGGTTATTGGATCATCAAAGATTTGTTCTGCTTTCTTAATCGCCTGTTCAGCAGAACGCTTTTGTTTATCTCCAGTATAGTAAATAGCAGATCGATATTGTGTTCCAATGTCATTTCCTTGGCGATTGAGCGTTGTAGGATCATGGGCTTGCCAAAAAATATCTAAAATTTCATCATAAGATACTATGCTAGGATCAAAAATAATTTTACAGACTTCAGTATGACCTGTTTTTCCAGAAGTCACTTCTTTGTATGTAGGGTTTTTTGTATGTCCACCTGCATAGCCCGATATAACCTCGCTAATTCCATTTACCCTTTCAAAAACCGCTTCAACACACCAAAAACATCCTCCGCCAAGCACTGCATTCTCTAGATTATCTTTTGTCATGTTTTGACCTCTTTTATTTTGCCCAATTCCAATTCCAACAAATAGAAGTATCAAAAAAAGATGAGCAGATTTTCTATACATTTGGGCTGTTATAATTCTTTCAAATCTTTATGAAGCGTTGTTAGCATTTCTTTGGCGTCTCCAAATACCATCACGGTATTTTCAAATCCAAAGAGCTCATTTTGGATACCTGCAAATCCCGGATTCATCGTACGTTTATTTACAATAACTGTACGAGATTTATCAACGTCTAAAATAGGCATGCCAAAGATAGGGCTAGAAGTATCATGCCGTGCAGCAGGATTGACAACATCATTAGCGCCCAAAACAATAGCCACATCGCAATCCTCAAATTCGGGATTTATTTCATCTAGGTCTTTAAGTAGTTCATATGGAATATTGGCTTCGGCTAATAGGACATTCATATGGCCAGGCATTCTTCCAGCGACAGGGTGTATAGCGTATAATACCTTTTTCCCCATTGATTCAAGTTGCTCAGCTACCTCTCTAACTGCATGCTGAGCTTGCGCTACGGCCAATCCATATCCTGGTACAACTATTACTTTATCTGCAGCTTCTAAAATCATTGCTGCTTCATCAGTAGTCGAAGATTTTATGCTAATTTGTTTTGCTTCACCAGTTGCCTCATCTTGACTTAAGCCTACTGCGCCAAAAATAACATTTGCCAATGATCTATTCATCCCTTTGCACATAATACTGGTAAGAATTAAACCGGATGCGCCAACTAAAGCACCCGCAATAATTAATCCATTGTTCATTAAGACAAAACCGGTTGCTGATGCCGCTATACCTGAATATGAGTTCAGCAGTGAAATCACAACAGGCATATCAGCCCCACCTATTGGAATTGTTAGTGTAATTCCAATAAGAGCAGATAAGGCGATAACCATGTAAAAAGCATTTAAGCCCTGTGGGCCACCTAGGGTAACATATACGCCCAAGCCAATCAGTAGGATTACAATGATACCATTTATTATTTGTTGTCCTTTAAAAACAATAGGCTGACCGCTGACAAATCCTTGAAGCTTACCAAATGCAATAAAACTACCAGAGAATGTAAGCGTACCAATAAATACTGATAATATTATTGTAGAATAAAGGAATACAGATTGCTCTAGCGTTCCATATTTTGAAAAAAATTCAGCACTAGCCACGAGTGCAGATGCTCCACCACCAAATCCATTAAAGATTGCAACCATTTGGGGCATTTGTGTCATCTCAACTCTTAACGCAAATGTAGCACCAATCAGCGAGCCAATAATCATTCCGATCGCGATTAGTTTGTAATCTAATCCGCCAAAAGAAGATACGGTTGCCACAATAGCAATCAGCATCCCAACAGACGCAATCGAATTTCCCACCCTTGCTGTTTTAGGGGAGCTGAGTTTTTTAATACCCAGTATGAATAGTATAGCTGCAGCTACATATGATAAATTTGTATAATCCATAACCTATTTCCGCTTGAACATTTTTAGCATTCTATCGGTAACCATAAATCCGCCAACGCAATTCACCGTTGCAAATACAACTGCAATAAAACCAAGCCAAGTTCCAATCTCACCATCAATCCTTGTTGAAATAATTGCCCCAACGATTGCTATTCCAGAAATGGCATTTGACCCAGACATCAGCGGTGTATGCAATGTAGGTGGCACTTTTGTGATGATTTCAAATCCCACAAAGATTGCCAAAATAAAAACCGTGATAATATTAATATCCATAATTCTCCTTACGAATTGTCCATAGCTTGTTGCGTGGGCTCATGAGTTATCTTTCCTTCATGTGTGAACATTGATCCTGAAATAATTTCATCATCTAGATCTATATTTAAATTTCCTTCTTTAACCATGTGAGTTATAAAAGTTGAAATATTTTTAGCATATAGTTGAGAAGAGTGCACTTGCATAGTAGATGGCAGATTTAAGGTTCCATCTATAATTACACCCTCATGATTTACGATGTCTCCAGCAGAGGTGAGTTCACAATTTCCTCCATTTTCAGCAGCAAGGTCCACTATTACAGAGCCTTTTTTCATGGCATTAACCATATCTTTAGGAATTAGGATAGGAGCTTGTCTTCCTGGAATTAACGCAGTTGTAACTACTAAATCGGATTTAGCAATATGATCTTTCATGAGCGCTTGCTGTTTTTGTTTATATTCATCTGAGGTTTCTTTTGCATAACCGCCTTCCCCAACACCATCATCTTGATCGCTTTCTACTTCAACAAATTTGGCCCCTAAAGACTCTACCTGTTCTTTGACTTCCGGCCTAACATCAAAAGCTTCAACTTGAGCCCCTAATCTTTTTGCGGTTGCTATCGCTTGCAATCCAGCAACGCCCGCACCTAATATTAAAACTTTTGCAGGTGGTATTGTGCCCGCAGCTGTCATTAGCAATGGCATGTACACAGGCAGATGCATTGCGCCAATTATTACAGCTTTGTATCCTGCTACATTTGCCTGAGAACTAAGTGCATCCATGCTCTGCGCAAGGGTTGTTCTAGGGATAAGATGCATTGAGAATGCAGAAATTTTCTTTTGAGTTAACTTCTTTACCGTCTCTTGATCTCTTGTAGTTTGAATAAGGGATATATAGGCTGAGCCATCCTGAATTAAATCAATCTCATTTAAGGTAGCTGGAGCAACCTTAATAATCAAATCTGATTTAGTCAATATTGTAGATGCATCAGGCATAATTTTAGCACCTGCTTTTTCATAATCCTTATCTGGGTAGTGCGAAGAAAGCCCCGCGGAGGTTTCGATATGAACCTCAAGACCGCATTTAATTAAATCTTTAACAGTCTGAGGGGTTGCGGCGACACGATTCTCACCTTTTTGAACTTCTTTTAGTACACCAACGATCATTATATAGCCTGTAAATAGTTTTTAATTGAGCATCAAATTTAATTAATTATTTATATATATATCTTAATTTGATTAAAGATTTTTCCAATCATTTAAGAGTCATAATATTGTATATGAATTCACCGAAGTTATTATTGTTTATCATTATTCTGTTTAATGCCTGTGCTCCACATATCAAAGTTGTAGAGCGCTATCCCAACGATCAGAAAAAAACTACTGAAGTTTTCAAGCACAAGCGTCTCGGATCTGCGCTTAAGAAGCGATTAACATACCATGCAAGTGGCCAGGTTGAAACAGAAACAAATTTTTCCAATAAGGATAAACATGGAACATTTTTTTCTTATCATGAGAATGGGCGCTATGCGATCAAAGGCAATTATAAATTTGGTAAAAAAAGCGGTAAGTGGGAGTGGCTTGATCAAAACGGCCAATTAGATTCGGTTTACAGTTATAAAAATGGTCTATTAGATGGAAAGTATGAGAATTATGATAAGGGAAATATTCAGATAAGACAACAATATCGAATAGGTAAACTGAATGGTGCCTTTACAGAATACTATTCTGATGGTTCAAAAAAATCAACTGGAAAATACCTTAACGATCTTCCTCATAGTAAGTGGGAATGGTTTGATAAAAACCAATTAAAAACTAGGCTGATTAATTACAATAGTGGAATTAAAAATGGCAACTTTAAAGTTTGGTCCGATGGCGTTATAAACCTTTCAGGAGTTTACTGGTCTGATAAACGCCATGGAGCTTGGAAGTGGCATCGGTCTGATAAGCAATTAGACTCATTAGTGAACTATACCAATGGGGAGCTAAATGGTCAATATAAAATTTGGCATGATAATAATAACTTAAAGATAATAGGAAGCTTTGCTGAAGGAAAACCTAGCGGTGAATGGAAATGGCTTTCCGAAAGAAAACAGACCGATTCATTAAAAACATTTTTGTCGGGCAAGTTGAATGGATTAACTGAAATTTATTATAACAATGGTCAAATAAAGTATCAACGTCAGTATAGATCCGGTCAATTAGATGGAGAATCAGTTTCATTTTATATTTCCGGGCAACTTGAGAGCAAAATTCAATATAAAATAAATGAGAAAATGGGCCCCTTTGAATTTTGGTCTTCCAATGGTCAAATTGAAGAACAAGGAACCTATCTTAAGGATCAATACCACGGCCTTATTCGGAGAAAT
Source organism: Fidelibacterota bacterium (assembly GCA_036166415.1). Classification (GTDB taxonomy): domain Bacteria; phylum Fidelibacterota; class Marinisomatia; order Marinisomatales; family TCS55; genus TMED108. The sequence continues at coordinate 6,760 of JAYZHP010000005.1, forward strand.
TATTCAACAGGGCAATTAGCATCTGCAGCAACATACAGTAGAGGGATTCTAGATGGTATTTCCCAAATATTTACCCCATCCAATAACTTGAAAAAAGAGGTTTTTTATTCAATGGGGAAGGAAATTGCTAGGTTAGAATATCATGATAATGGAAGGTTTAAGCGGGTATTGCTATTTGAAGAAGGCTTAACGATTTATGAGCGCAAGTGGAATATAGATGGATTTGAAAATACCGAACCAATCTATATAACCGGAACTCGTACAGAAGCAGATTATTATATTTCAGGTCAAATAAAATACGAATGTATATATAAGGGTCAATCAAAACATGGTATGGAATGGTGGTTTGATGAACAGCGTAATCCATTAAAAATAAATCTATACAACAATGGCAAAAAGATGATCTCCCATGATCTTTTATATGTTAGCGATGAATAACAGAATAATATATTGTAATTTATAGAACAATGGAGCGTCATATTTTATGGATAATCATTGGTTCAGCCTTGGCTGCGCTAGCTGTTGCAATAGGAGCTTTTGGTGCGCATGGCCTTAAATCAAGAGTCTCTGCAGATGATTTAATAATTTTTGAAACGGGAGTGCGCTACCAGATGTATCATTCCTTAGCATTGATACTGCTTGGACTGATAGGAGTCAATTTCCAATCAAATGTGGTTCAACTCCCCGCCATATTATTTCTAGTTGGCATAATTATATTTTCTGGAACACTGTACCTGATTCCATTAACTGGACTACGCTGGCTTGGTGCGATAACTCCAATTGGTGGCACTGCGCTTATTCTTGGGTGGATTATGCTTATATTTAATCTTATAAGATCTTAATGTCAAATTCTAGAAGAGTTCTCGGTGTATTTGATGCAACCTCAATGGTGACAGGTAATATGATAGGTTCAGGTATATTTCTACTAGTTGGTTTTGCTGCAGAACCCGTTACGAGTGAATTTGCACTAATAATGGCATGGTTGGGAGGTGGAATTATGGCGCTTATGGGTGCATTTTGCATAGCGGAGCTCTCAACGCGTTTTCCTCAAACAGGTGGCGATTTTATTTATCTTCATAAGGTCTATGGTCCTTTTCCATCTTTTTTGTATGGCTGGATGAGCTTAGTAATCTTTCAAACAGGTGCTACTGCAGTATTGGCGTTATTTTCAGCCAAATACACTTTACAATTCTTTCCCCATCTTCAATTTTTATCAATACCAGGACTTGCTTCTTTAATCTTAGCTACATTGACATTAATTCATTGCTTTAAAGTTCAAGTAGGATCACGTTTTCAATCGATTTTGACCATCGTAAAAGTTGTTGGAATATTTACGATGATTGCTATTCTAATAAATCTAAAACCTGAAGAAGTAGTACCAGTAAACAATGGAACATCTTCATACAATCCCTATATTGGGTTTTCACGCGCATTAACACCTATTTTTTTTGCTTACACCGGCTGGAATTGCGCTGGGTATATTGCGGGTGAAATTTCTAATCCAAGAAAAACGTTACCGGTTGCCTTAATTGGAGGCACATTGGCAACAATGATAATTTATGCCATAGTAAATTACTCATTCATTCAATCTATTGGTCTTGAAAGTATGAAGGGCCAAGAAATGGTACCGCTGTTGGCCTTGAATGCTGTTGGTGCAGGTCATTGGTCAAATTTTTTATCTCTTTTGATATTGATTAGCGTCATGAGTTCGCTATCAATTCACGTTCAAACCGCCGCCGCTAGAGTCATTCAAGCCATGGGGCAGCAGGGTATTTTTTTTAAATTTACGGGTAAAACTCATTCGCGATATTATACTCCTGTTAACGCTTTAACTGTTCAGGCAATATGGACAATCGGGCTCATGTTTTTATTAGATATTGAAAATTTAGTTGACTCAACAACGGTAGTTATGATTATGTTTTCAGCTCTTTCAATATCAACCCTATTTAAAGTTGATAGATCTAAATCAGATTCAAAAATTTATAATATTCCTTTTTATCCCTATATCCCTATAGCATACATCATAAGTGCTTTTTTTATTTGTTGGGGAGTCATCCAATTTCACTTAGGGCAAAATAGCTACCTCCCATTTTGGGGATTATTTTTTCTGTTAGCTGGTAGTATTATTTATTTTTCATGGAAGAAGTTATTTAATGAATAAAATTTCAAAAAATGGATCCAAGAAAAATGGACATAATTTGCTTAATTGGGCTGAAGAAAGAATGCCAATTTTGCAAAAAATATCAACACGTTTTGAAAGCGAAAAACCCTTAAAGGATATCAAGATTGGTGTCGCTTTACATCTTGAAAAGAAAACTGGAATCTTGTTGCGCACACTGTGCAAAGGAGGCGCTGAAATTTCAGCATCATCCTGCAATCCATTAACAACAGATAACACTGTTGCAGCTGCCCTTTCAGATGAAATGACTATTCATGCATGGGCTGGGCAAACCGATGCAGAATATTATGAATGCTTACATGCTGTTCTTTCGACACAGCCAAATATTTTGATTGATGATGGATGCGATCTGATCTTTTTAGCACATTCAAAATATCCTGAGATTGTAAATAATATTTATGGTGCCTGTGAAGAAACAACAACGGGAATTGTTAGATTGCAAGCAATGCATAAGGATGCTGCGCTTAAATTTCCAATAATGGCTGTAAATAACGCATTTTCAAAATACCTCTTTGATAACAGATACGGAACTGGGCAAAGTGTTATAGAAGGTATTTTATCTGCAACGAACACCCTTATT
>JAYZHP010000006.1:0-3759 GCA_036166415.1 Fidelibacterota bacterium
CCCCAGATGTTAAAGGAATCGAAGGGTCTGCCATTGTAGTAACCGCATCTACAAAAGGTACCGCAGCAATCGCTCCATTCCATATTGATGGCTCCATATTCAAAATCGCACCAATTAATAGACCACCAGCACTGCCACCTTGTGCGAACAATTTATCTGAATCTGTATACTTGGTATCAATTAAGTATTTACCCGCATCAATAAAATCATAAAATGTATTTTTTTTATTTAACATTTTACCATCGTCATACGACTGCCTACCGTAAATCTGCCCGCCTCGTACATGAGCAATCGCAAAAACGAATCCTCTGTCTAATAAACTAAGTCTTGTAGAGCTAAAGTATGGGTCAATCGTATTGCCATAAGCGCCATACGCATATAACAAAAGGTTTTGGGGTCCATCTTGTTTTTTATCTTTACGATACACTATTGATATAGGGATAGTTTTCCCATCTCTTGCAGTCGCATAGGTACGTTTAGAGGTATATTCTTCTTGATTATATCCCCCTACAACTTCATCTTGTTTTTTCAGTTCCAAGGCTCCAGTATCCATATTGTAATCGTAAGTTGAAAATGGAGTAACTAAAGAAGAATAAGTATATCTTAATACATTTGTATCAAATTCTTCATTAACAGAAATCCATGAAGTATATGCCTCTTCGCCAAAATTAATATATTCATCTTTTCCATTTTTTTGATGAATAATTCTTAATTCTCTTAAGCCATCTTTTCGCTCATTTAAGACAAGATGGTCTTTAAAGATTTCCATACCCAAAAGGTGCACGCTATTTCTATGTGGGATGACTTCTTTCCAATTTGATATTGAAGTTTTGCTATCGGGAGTTTCCATTAAGCGATTATTTTTTGCTTGCCAATTAGTAACGATATAGAACTTATCCTTATAATGATCAATACTGTATTCATGGTCAAAATCCCTTGGGGTAAATCTTTTAAATTTGCCATCGGGATTATTGGCACTCAGAATTTGATAATCGCTAATCAATGTACTAGAATGATATATAATAATAAATTTGCCTGATTTTGATCGGTATACGCCATTGTAATAGGTATCATCCTTTTCATGATACATCATTTTATCCGGTGTATTTTTCCCTACTTTGTGCCTCCAAATCTTCTCTCCAAGTAAAGTAGTTTGGTTCTTGCTTGTATAAAAAACTGTTTGATTATCATTGGCCCAGGCCACGCTGCCTGTGCTATTTGAAATAGTATTATTGAGCACCTCACCGGTATTTAAATTCTTAAAGTGAACTTCATATATACGCCGACTTAATGTGTCCACTCCATAAGCTAGCCAGTTATTATCCGGACTTATATTTCTCCCCCCAACCGCAAAGTAATCATAGCCTTTTGCAAGTTCATTTTCATCGAGTATCACTTCCTCTATGGCATCTAAAGAGCCTTTTTTCCTGCAATGGATCCGATACTCTTTGTTCTCTTCGAAGCGAGTGTAGTAATAATAACCATTTTTATAATACGGTACGGATTCATCATCTTTTTTTATCCGAGATACCATTTCCTTATAAAGTGTTTTTTGTAATTTCTTTGTATGAGAAAGACTAGACTGGGTATAGCTATTCTCCTCAGTAATATAATCGACAACTTCTTGTGTCTGTGAATCGTATTTTTTTGCACTTTTTTGTTCATCTGTAAGACGCATCCAATAATAATTGTCAATCCTAGTATCGCCATGCATGGCAATCTCAAAAGGTTTCATAGTTACATCTGGTGGTGTTTTTATTTTTTTCATACAGCCAAAAAAAGTGATAGTTATTAGTAAGGATAATTTAGTTTTCATTTATATTTTCTCATTGTTGAATTTATTTGCAAAAGCTAACCATAGTGCTCCAAGGACTAGACCCAATCCTTCTCTCTGATTTTCAATCATATTTACCATCTTTGCATCATGCTGAATGGGCATAAATCTATCTAAATATCCAAAAACAGTCAACAATCCTAATCCCAATACAATAGCTGAGCATGCAAAAAGGATTTTTTTTGAATCAATAAGGGTAAATGGCAAAAGAGCAATAATAAAATATAGTGGCAACCAAATGAACCAATCTGGGTCATTGATATTTAGTAGTCCGAAAAAAATAAAAATAATTGAGATAAGTTTATGAATGTGATTTTTCTTCAATCAGCGGCTAATAACTTGGAAGCTGAATTAATCTTTGCGCTAGCCCGGTCTAAAGCTTTTGCAATTTCTTCAATATAGTTCCGCACCTCATTCCATTTTCTCTCCTCAAGACCTTCACGAATACCGGGAAGGGTTTTTACGCCATATCCAGTATAATACCCTGGCGCATAGATCATATTTTTAAACCAATCTCGACGCGGCAACCCTTTTTCACTTGTAAGCGCCTGCTCTACATCTTTCAGTAGAACGTTTAATTCGGATTTCTGTTCGGCTGACAGGGATCCTTTCTTGTGTTTGGATAGTGCTATCTCATAATTCCATGCACTAGTAGTTAATCGGTCAAATGCATCTTCAAGTGTCTTAAAATTAAAGTCAGGAACCTGTTTAAGTCGATCTGGGGCTAAATATTTTTTCTTAGGATTCCGTGCTATTGTAAAATCATTATTATCTAATAATTTATTTCTTAGTTGAGTATGTTTTTTTATATCCTCGGCAAGCTTCTTATTATCATCAATAAACTTTCCAATATTATCAACCATATTTACAAACCGAAATGGTAGAATATCTGCCTCAGAAAGCCGCATCACTAGGCGCCCGTTCACCTGAGCAAGGGTAGTTCCATATTGAAATTCACCATCACTAAAGCGCTTGTAGTGATCATACGAATCATAAATTGAATGATACGAACCTCCACCGCTTTCACCGCCAAAGCCTAAGTTCAATGATGGTACGCCAGCATGATGAATGAATGCGGTATAATCTGATCCCGATCCCATAGGATATAGCCTCAAATCATCCCGATCCGATTCTTTCTGATCCTTATAATCTGACGAATTATATTCTCTAACTCGTAATCGCGAACGTAGCCTGCTTTCTAAGGTGACTTCATGCACCGGGTCTTTGACTTCTCGAATGATTTCATTAACAAACTTTTCTAAAGAATGCGAACCTCCCATGCTTAAATATCCAACTCCGGTTCCATCAGTATTGATATAGGCAATCATTTTTTCCTTTATATCGTCACGATGGTATTCCACCCACTCAGTTGACCCAAGCAACCCCGGTTCTTCTGCATCCCATCCTGCATAAATCAATGAACGCTTTGGTCGCCAGCCGGTTTTTACCAGCTCACCTATAGCCCTGGCTTCTTCCATTAAAGATACCATTCCGCTAATTGGATCGGCAGCACCTTGCGCCCACCCATCATGGTGATTACCGCGCATGATCCATTCATCAGGATATACGGACCCTTTTAGGCGGCCAATGGGATTGTATGCTGTTCGAAGACCCCAATCAAATTCCAAATGTAGGTTGACTTTTGTTGGACCGGGACCAATATGATAAGTAATTGGGAGACCGCCCTTCCAGCTATTAGGAGCTACTGGCCCTTTTAGTGCTTTTAATAGTGGCAATGCATCGGCATAAGAAATTGGCATAACCGGTATTTTCATTATCGTAGGTGCATCTTCAATTGAGAGGCGTTCCACATCTTTTTTTGCACCATAACCTGGCGTTAATGCATCACCAGGATACATCGGCATATCAACAACCGAACCCCTTTGAATACCATATTCCATACGATACGGTCCTTCAGGGTATAC
>JAYZHP010000007.1:0-21408 GCA_036166415.1 Fidelibacterota bacterium
ATCAAAAAACAAAATGTTCCTGTGGAGTATGTAGTATTTCCTGATGAAGGGCATGGATTTAGTAAAAAGAAAAATCAAATTACTTCAAACGAAACTATACTCACTTTCCTAGATAAATATTTAAAATAGAAGAAACTGCGTGAGGCTCATAACCCGATGGGTGTTGTGTAAGTATAATATTAATCATATAGAATAAATGAATACAAAATCATTAATGACCTCAAGCGCGATAATATTAGCTCTGATAGGAATTAGCCTAATATTTTTTCCAAAAGAAATATTAGATTATTTTGAATTGAGTACATCAGACACTCTTGAATTATTAATGCAAATTATTGGATCTTTCTACTTTGCTTTTGCAATGCTTAATTGGATGTCTAAAGGAAGTTTGATTGGTGGAATTTATAATCGTCCGATAGCTTTAGCTAATTGGACACATTTTTTCATTGCTGGACTTGCCTTAATTAAAGGAGTTTTGGCTAATCCAAGTCTCTCATACGTAATTTGGTCAATCGCAATTATTTATTCAATTTTTGCAATACTATTTGGAATTGTGTTATTCAAACATCCTGTTAGTGAAAACAAAATAAATAATAAATGAAAGTATTTGGTACGGGATTTGGGCGGACAGGGACAATGTCGCTGAAAATTGCATTGGAAAAACTAGGATTTGGTCCTTGCTATCATATGACTGAAATAGTAATACGCCCATCACACATTAAAAAATGGCATAATATTTCAATTGGCAGTAAACCCGAATGGGATCAATTGTTTAATAATTTTAATTCAGGAGTTGATTATCCAGTATGCCTCTTTTACAAAGAATTATCTAGAAAGTATCCTGATGCAAAATTTATTTTAACTATGAGGGATTTTGACGCGTGGTACAAAAGTACCAAGAATACTGTTTATACTGTTTCTACAATGTTACCAGACTGGTTTCAAAAGTTAATTCTCCCTCTTAAAAGATTAATAACAATGCAAGATAACTTAATTTGGAGTGGATTATTTAAAGATAATTTTTCAGATAGAAAATCAGTTCAGATTATTTATAATAAACATATTGAGGATCTTAAAAAAACAATACCCTCTGATAGACTATTGCTATACTCTGTGGATGAAGGGTGGGGGCCACTATGCAAGTTTCTTAATGTTGATATACCAGATAATATTCCATTTCCAAAAGTAAATGACACCAATGCGATACTTCGTAATTTTGCTATTATTAAAACGATTCCATATATATTGATTTTATCAATTATTGCTCTTTTATATTTCTTTTATATAAAAATATTTTAAGATAATAAGATTATTTGTTCTTTAAATATTTTCTTAACGCAGCCCATGAGCAAATCACACATTCTTCTAGATCATGATTTCTAGCAGGACAATGTTCACGACCAAAAAATATTAATTGTAAATGGCGCTTATTCCATAGTGAATCTGGCCATAATTTTTTTAAATCCCTTTCAGTCATTTCAACATTCTTTGCCTTGGACAGACCCCATCTTTTAGCGAGGCGATGGATATGGGTATCTACAGGAAATGCTGGAATCTCATACCATTGCGACATCACAACGCTTGCAGTTTTGTGCCCAACTCCAGCCAAGCTTTCAAGGAATGCCCAATCAGCTCTTAATCCACCTGCATCAATAATTTGTTGCGCCATCTTTTTTATATTTTTTGCTTTAGTTGGTGCTAATCCAATTTCTTTAATCAAATTCTGAATTGTATTTACATCAATCAATACCATTTTTTCAGGAGTATCTGCTTTATTGAATAGGGCAGGGGTAACTTGATTCACTTTTTTATCAGTGGTTTGAGCAGAAAGCATTACTGCAACAAGCAAGGTGTATGCACTAGAATGTTCAAGAGGTATTGGAGTTGTAGGGTATAACTCATCTAGAATAGCACCAATTTTTTTTGCTTTTTCAGACCGGTTCATTAATTACACTACTATAAAGTTGTTAAAGATTATTAATTGATAAAATAAAGATACTAATAAGTTAGTCTTTCATTAATAAATTTATTTTATTAAAACTGAAAAAAATCATACTACACTATTGCATTAATAAGTAAAGAGGAAATTTGGAAAGATCCGCAATAATTATCACCACTCTCATTGTATATAAGTTATTATTGATTTTTATTGGGTGGTCAACTCGCAAAAAAAATATAACGATTGAAGATTATTTTGTTGGTGGAAAACGATTAGGCCCTATTATCACATCGATAAGCTATTCGGCTAGTAATTCATCTGCTTGGACCTTACTTGGCGTTAGTGGAATAGCGTTTTCACAAGGCGTTTCAACTATATGGCTTGTAATCGGAGTGGTGGTGGGTATGTTTATATCTTGGCTTAAAGTTGCACCAGCTATTTTAAGCATAACTAGAAAAAATAATTTGATTACGATACCTCAGTTAATTTCAAATGATTATAATGATAAAGATAAAAAATACATATTATTTGTTTCATCATTTATTATCATCTTTTCATTCACATTTTATATTGCTTCACAATTCCAAGGTGCGGGAAATGCGCTAAATGATACTTTTGGAATCAGTATTGTAGAAAGCATTCTAATTAGTGCAATCGTGATTTACTTTTACACTTACATGGGTGGATATCTAGCTGTAAGTATTACCGATACAATTCAAGGTTTTTTAATAGCATTTACTGCTGTAGTGATGCCTGTTATGGCGATTATAAAACTGGGCGGTATTTCAGAACTCATCAAACACTTTGCAACTGTAACCCCTGAATTTAGTAGCCTAACTGCTGGAAACATAGGTATGACCGCATTAGGATTAATCATTGGACACCTAGGAATAGGTTTAGGTTATTTTGGCCAGCCACATTTGCTATCACGATTTATATCAGTTAAAGATCAAGATACTTTATCAACATCAAGGACATATGCCCTCATTTGGTTTTGTATTGTATTCGTGGGAATGTGGCTACTAGGAATTACAGGCCATTTTATGATTGCAGATTTAAGCAATAATGAAAATATCTTTTTTAGACTATCTAATGAAATATTTCATCCTGCTATCCAAGGTGTATTACTTGCAGCTGTGATATCTGCGATCATGTCTACTGCAGACAGTCAAATATTAGTTTGCTCATCATCAATTAGCCTTGACCTTGGGATGAAAGAAAGCTCTTTAAAGATTTCAAGAATAATAACCGGTGTTGTTATATTAATTTCAGCTATGATTGCAGTTCTAATACCTGAAAAAATATTTAGTAGAGTGTTATTTGCTTGGACTGCAATGGGTTCATCGTTTGGACCCGCTGTGATTTCTAAAATAATGAAATGGAATATTAGCTCACAACATCTACTTTTTTCTATTATACTAGGTTTTGTATTAGCGGTACTATTTTTTATTTTGCCTAATACTCCTGGAGATTGGCTAGAAAGAGTAGTCCCATTTATGACAAGTTTAATTTTGATTTATTTTTTCAAAAAGAATTAACTGTATTATTAGTGAGCATACTTCAATCTAACTTTAACCTTCCTTGTGGAGCACAAATAAAAAATAGAATCGGCAAATCCGCGATGACCGAAAGAATTGCCGATTCAAATAATTTCGTAAGCGAAAAGCACCTTAATCTTTACAAAAGGTGGTCTGAGAGCGAATGCGGACTATTGATTTCAGGTAATGTAATGGTTAATAGATATAATATTGAAGGCGCTGGGAATATTATTATCGATCAAAAGAACTATAAAGATCAATTAAAAACCTTAAAAAAATGGACAGAAATTGGAACACGAAATCAGACTCATTTTTGGATTCAATTAAGTCACGCAGGAAGACAGACTCCTGGTGAAATAAACAATAGACCCATGGCTCCCTCAGCAGTACCACTTAAAATACCTGGTAGAAAATATGGAGTGCCTATAGCGATGTCTGCACAAGATATAAATGACACTATTGAGCAATTTGTTTTTGCCGCAAAGGTCGCTCAAGATGTAGGCTTTACTGGAATTCAGCTTCATTCAGCGCATGGATATTTATTATCTCAATTTTTATCGCCAAATATTAATTTAAGAGATGATGAGTGGGGCGGCTCAATTGAAAATAGATCGCGACTTCTAATTGAGATTATTCGTAGGTGCCGTAAAGAGCTTGGCAATGATTACCCTATATCTGTAAAACTAAACTCAGCAGATTTTCAAAAAGGAGGTTTTAGCGATTCCGAATCGATTGCAGTAGCAAAAATGCTCAATAAAGAAAAAGTGGATTTATTGGAAATTTCAGGTGGAACCTATGAGCAGGCAAAGTTTTTAGGGTATGATAAATTAAGCGTGAACCCTAAAAAGAATTTATTTCTAAATCGCAGTACAGTTGCTAGAGAAGCTTACTTTTTATCTTACGCCCAGAAAATATCATCGGTGTGTTCAACCCCATTAATGGTTACTGGTGGTTTTCGTACAAAAAAGGGCATGGATTCTGCGCTTTCTAGTGTTTGTCAAATTGTTGGCGTTGCCAGGCCTCTTTGCACTGACCCTCTAGCAGTAAAAAAACTTTTATTACGCAAAATAGAGATATTACCTATTTTTGAAGATAAGCTGTCAATTGGCAAAAAATGGCTTTCGATCAATAGCCCGATCACAATAATAAAAGCTTTGAATGCATTAAGCATCATATCTTGGTATTATGTACAATTGAGAAGAATGGGTGACGGTTTAGATCCAAACCTTAAGCTAAAATCTCTAAGCGCATTGTTGATAAATGAAAAACTTGAAAAAAAATCCATAAAAATCTATCAAAATCGCATTAAAAATGGTTAAAATTAACTACCGTGTCTGTTAAATCTGAAATCTGGAAGATAATTGGTTGGATTGGCGCAAGCCTTGTTGTATTTGGATACTACCTGAATGCAAATGGCCTAACTATCTCTTGGATAATATGGATAGCGGGTAATTTGATGGTTGGAATGTATTCATTAACTAAAAAGGCCTATTCTACCGCAGTGATGTCATTTATCATCACATTAATGAATATTTATGGATATTATAGCTGGATTAAATGAAACCCTTGACAAAGCCCCAAGATTTTCCATCAGCCACCAATTTTAGCTATTTAAATGCTGCTAATGTATCGCTGATGTTTAATGGAGCAGAGGAGAAGATTCATGATTGGTTTAGCGACCTATCTAGGAATGGTAGTAATAATTTTACTGAGGAAGTAGAAGAGGATGTTTTTAAAGCTTTACACCGAGCTGCTGCAGAGCTTATCAATGCCGAATCAAGTGAAATTTCAGCAGGATCTAGTGCTACAGAGTTACTTAGCTCACTAGCTTGGGCTATTTCTCCAAAAAAAGGAAAAAATATAGTAAGTACCTCTTCGGCTTTTCCAAGTACTGTATATCCATGGATGCGCGTTATTAAAAGCACACGTGCTGAACTGCGACTAGCGGATACAGTGAACGGATTTACCTCAATTGATGATATAAAAAAATTGATTAATAAAGAAACTGAGGTTGTATGTATATCGCATACGGAGTACAGCAATGGACAAACTTATGATTTAATTCAGCTAGCTGAGATAGCCCACCAAAATGATGCTATTTTAGTGGTTGATGCAACACAATCAGCGGGTGCAATTCCAATTGACGTCAAGCAATGCCCTATTGATGTTTTAGTGAGCGGTGCCTATAAATGGCTGTGTGGGCCTTTTGGATCTGCATTTATGTATATTAGACATAATCTTGTAAATCAACTAGAACCTGGATTGGTAGGGTTTCGAAGCCATAATAATATGTGGGATTTAGATGCCGCTAGAATCCGCTACAAAAATGATGCTTCTAGATTTGAGTTTAGTACGACTGCTTTTGGCTGTGCTATTGGATTAACGCAATCGATTGAATACTTAAATGCAATTGGTAGTAATAAAATATATGATTATAATTTATTTTTATCGGATTATTTAATTGAAGGGCTAAAAAAACTTGATGCAATTATCACTTCACCCTTAAAGCAAAAGGAAAGGTCGCCAATTATTACAGCGCATTTTAAAAATATTGATTCCGTCCAACTGATTAAAGCATTAAAATCTGCCAAGGTTTTTGTTTCTAGTAGAAAAGAATCAATTAGATTTTCACCTCATCTCTACAACTCAAAAGAGGATATAGAATTGGCCATTTCAACTATTGGAGAAAATATATAATGATGACTGAGAAAAATGGCTCACCTGGCCCATATAAAAAAATATCACCAGGCTATATGTTACTTTTATTGGTTTCAACTTTCTTATTTTCAATTCTTTATCATAGCGTTGCGTTGCTTTTCAATAATAACCCGATGCCCTTATTCGATTATATTGTATTTACATCGATATTAGTCATATTAATTACTGGTGGATATCAATTATTTTTTTGGGTACAGAATAACAATTATTTTTTTAAAATTAAATGCTTTGCGACGAAGCTGGATGACTTGATCCCATTTTGGCCGATATGGATTTGGCCTTATAGTTTTTTATATTATATCATGATTGGAATGATTGCAATACAGATAGGATCGATTCAAGAAGGCATGTATTTAGCTTTTGGAGGGCTCATACTTCTCTTGATCCAATGCATTTGTTTTCTTCTATTGCCATGCAAAGTTCCAGATAGTTATAGAGATTATGAAGTGAATACTTTATCAAAGCGATATTTGAATTTTGTACAGCAATTAGATAATGGGCGTAATTGTTTTCCTAGTATGCATAATTCTGTGGCAGTTTACGTTGGCCTGTTTCTGGTTCCATCAATTGGAGTATGGAGCTACATATTTATTGCTACAATTGCCATTTCAACAGTGCTGGTAAAGCAGCATACCATTATTGATACCGTGCCCGGGCTTGTGCTTGGCTGGGGCATATTTACCTTATTGGAAAATTTTATCTTTTAAAAAATGAATTTCTTATGTTAAAAAAATACACTTATTGTATAATAATAATTTGTCTTTTCAATATTAGCGCAAGATCACAATCAAGCGTTGAACAAAATTACAATCTCCAGTTGTCTCAGTTCCCTGATGATAATATAGCTATAGATGGATATCTTGATGAAGATGTTTGGAGCAATGCAATGATCGTTAGTGGTTTCAATAATTACCTGCCAGTGGATGGGGGGCTTGCTGAGGATGATGCCAGGGTTTATGTTTTGTACAGTACCGAAGCCATTTATTTTGGTGTGGTTGCCAATGAAGTACATGGTGAGGCTCGTTCTACTCTTGCTGATAGAGACAAGCTTGATAGCGATGATTACATCATGATAATTCTAGACACCTATAATGACCAAAGAACCGCATACGCGTTTGCCGCAAACCCCATCGGTCAGCAATCTGATGGGACAATCACGGATAATGTGCCAGATAGAAAAGCCTCTATGCCTTTTAGAGTTGATAAGAATCCAGATTACGTCTATACATCTAAAGGTAGAATAGTAGAAAATGGATACATTTTAGAAATTAAAATTCCTTTTAAAAGTTTACGTTATAATAATAATAGTATTCAAAGTTGGGGCTTCAATGTCTTAAGGAGGGTGCAGCACTCACGCTATTGGCTAGCACTGACTTCAGTTAAGCTAGGTGAAGCTTCTTTTTTAGCTCAAAATGGCCAATTAACAGATATTAAGAATCTGAAAACAAAACGACTTTTCGATATTAATCCCGAATTAAGAAGCGCAATGAATAGGGATTCAGATTCAGATAATTTTACATCTCAAACAGAGGATCCATTGGGTATTAATATTAGATATGGTCTTTCATCCAATACGGTTTTAAATGCAACCTTAAATCCTGACTTCTCTCAGATTGAAGCTGACGTTGCTCAAATAAGCTATGAGCCTAGGCGCGCATTGTTTTACCCTGAAAAACGGCCATTTTTTTTAGATGGAATTGAATTCTTTTCCAGCCCTACCAGATTGATCCATACTCGAAAAATTGTCAATCCTATTGCATCGACAAAAATAACAGGTAAGATTGGTGCTAATTCCATAGGTGTAATTTCTGCTGCTGATAATTCAGGACCTTCTATAAGCAAAATGGATGCTGCGGTTGTTAATGCGCTTAGATTTAAACGAGATTATTCAGAACAAAATCATATGGGCATTGTTTATACAGATAAAACAGATAATGATTGGTCAAATCGCGTGTTTGCCGTTGATGGAAAATTAATATTAAATAATAAATACTCCTTTCAAGGTCAAGGTGGATTCAGCGTAACAAATAGCACAGATAATACTGGAATTCTTGCACCCATGTGGAATGTCTCTGCGAATTCCTCTACTAGGGAATGGTCGCACTCCTTTAGCTCTACCGCTTTTCATAGTGAATTCAATCCAGCGCTTGGCTTTATAAGCATAGGGGACTATGTTACCGTTGCTGCAGGTACGCGTCGCACTTTTTATGGATCTAAGGGCAAGACAATAGAAAAATTTACCTTAGGGTATAGGCATACGCATAATTGGAACTATGACCCCTTTGTTAAAGGTGAAAAACCTCTAGACTGGAGAAGTTACCCTACTTTTTCATTTAACTTTAAAGGGGGATGGGGCTTGAATACCTTTATATGGTATGAATCCTTTGGTTTCTCTGAAAAAACATATCAATCTTACTATATTAAGGATGGTTCTGACTATAAACGATTTACAGGAAGAGACGCATTGATTAACCTTGGCTTTATGACAACGCTTCAATTTCCGCAATTGGATTCATTCTCAGGTAGTCTAAAAATTGGATACGGTAGAGATCCTAATTATGAAGAATGGGCACCAGGTGATATTGAATTAATTGAAATGAAAATGCTTTGGAATCCTTCTGATCAGCTCAGAGTTAATTTCAGGCTCAATCAACAAAAAAATAAACGCCCAACTGATGGTACATTAGTGTCATCAGGAACTGTGCCAAGATTAAAAGTTGAATACCAGCTGACCAAAAGTCTTTTTCTAAGGTTTGTTGGTCAATATAATTCATCCTATAGAGATAGCTTAAGAGATAGTTCTCGAGATGGATTGCCAATTTATGTAAAAAATTCGGATGAAACTTTTACCAGGTTAGGTAGAAAAGAAAGTAATAATATTCAAACAGACTTCCTTTTTTCTTATAGGCCAACACCTGGGACTTTAGTATTTATTGGATACGGCGCTGCGCTAAGTGAGCCTGAGCAATATCGGTTTCGCTCAGTACAACGACAGTCCGATGGATTCTTTATTAAATTGAGTTATTTATATCGATTGTAGCCCATGCATTTTTTATTTCCAATATTATTATTATCCCTATTGGGATGCAGTATTCAAAATTCAAAAAACAATGCTATTCACACATCCGCCGCAGAACTGAACTATCAGAAATATTTTAAAAGAAATTTAAATAATATTGATTTGATTGAGGGTATTTGGTATGAATATGCTGTAGGTAGCTTGTATAAGGATAGATTGTTATTGCAGAGAATACGCGAGCCAAATCGAGCAACGTGGATTATAATAAAAGATAAAGATTCAAAACGGTATAATGTTTTGAATGCGAATGGTAAAGATAATTACTACAATGCATCCTTTAAGCCAACAAGTAATAAAGACATTTTTTCATTTGATTGCGATATTAAAGGTACACAAACAAAGATATCATCTAAGGCAAGAATCATTGAAAAAAATCAACTAGAGATGGAATACGATGCACCTAAAGCTTTAATCAGTGAAAATTATGATCAATTAGATGGCGATGTAGTACTGCACTGGAAGATAGAGTGGATTAAATCGTTTCCCAGGAACTAGAAACGGCAATCTTATAATTACATATGTCAAAAATAATAAAATCAAAATTATCTCGTAGGTCTTTTATTCAAAAAAGCGCCGCTGGTTTTGCAGCAGGAATTGGTACTATTTATGGAAAATCGAATATTCAAAAACCACAATATTTTTCTACCCCCAATAGTATAAATGATAATAATTGGTCAGCGATACGATCCCATTTTATTCTGAATGATGGGGTGACCTATATGAATAATGCTAGCTTAGGTATGCCACCAATTGAAGTTGTTGATAGTGTCAATAAAGGGTATGAGGCTATTTCTAAAGACCCTCTTCATGGAAAACATAAATTGCAAGAAACTATAAAGAGCAATGTAATGCCTGCCCTTGCTAAGGTATTTGATGTGAAAACTGATGAGCTGGTTTTGACTAGGAATGCTTCAGAAGCATTGTTTTTACAGACTTCAGGATTGGCCCTGCATGAGGGTGATGAAGTGATCATTTCAACCCAAGAGCATCCCGCAGCTCTAAAGCCTTGGATGCATAGAAAAGCAAAAGACGGGATTAAGATAAGGCCAATTTTTATACCTAGTCCATTGGTTAGTGAAAATGATGTAGTAAGAAGATTTTCTAATGCTATTACTTCAAAAACAAAGGCGATTTCATTTTGTCATGTTACAAGAGGAGGACACAAATATCCTGTTAAAAAAATATCACAAATGGCAAGAAAAAAAGATATTATCACTCTTGTGGATGGCGCTCAAGCAGTGGGGCAATTTCCAATAGATATTAATGATTTAGGTTGTGACGCTTACTCAGCTAGTCTGCACAAATGGATCCTAGCACCATCTGGAACAGGTTTTTTGTATGTTAGAGAAAATTCAAAGGGTTATTTTGATTCACCATTTGACCCAGACGCATCAAGTATTCAAAGTTTATTTAACCCGCCGGGGACTAAAGACCTGCCTGTGCGTACAGGCATAGGTAGTGCGTTAAATTTTATTAATAAAATTGGAATAAAAAATATAGAAAGACGATGTCGATCTCTTTCAAACTATCTAAAAAATGGTTTGAAGAAAATTGATGGAGTAACATTGCTTAGTGGAAAGACACCAAATTTATCGGCACCAGGATCCACTATTTTTGAAAAAAAGAACCTCGATGCTGTTGATTCAGTTACTTTGTTTGAAAAAAGAATAAAGTATCATATTGATGAACACCAAAGGGATGGACATAACGCAATACGGATCTCAACTCATTTTTATAATTCAAAAGAACAAATTGATTTACTGTTGAATGAGTTATCAATAATATAAATTATATTTATGAAAAGAAGGAAGTTTATATATAAGGTTTGCAGTGCATCTGCTGCATGTTCAATTCCAATGGTTTTGACTACACTTCAATCTTGCACTAGCTATAATAGCGAAGATGACCCTGATAATGTTGAAGTGAACCCAATTGATGAAAATCTAATTGAATTTGATTTGAATGATACTAAATATGCAGCTCTAAAACAGATTGGTGCCTCCATTGTAACAATGGCATCAGATTTTGACAAGGCAGGATTAATATTCTTTCGTCAAAATCAGACTACATTACTTGCCTTTAGCAGAAAATGTCCTCATGCAGGTAGTGCAATCGATCCGTTTATAAGCGGTATTTCAACGTGCCCCAACCATGGTGCTAAATTTCGAACGGATGGTTCTGCAATATCTGGCCCAACAAATGCAAGTTTAAAGCAGTATACTACCAAGATTAATGGATCAATGGTAACAGTAACCAAATAACTTTTTCTAAATATTTACTCGTTTACAAGATAAGATGCTCAATATTATTTCAATCTTTATTTTTATAAATAGTATAATTTTATGTCAACATTATTCTTATTCTGATGCATCACCTGATGGTATTGGAAAAATATACCATGAAAGAGAAATTAGTAAAGTAATGGGCCACCTAGGCGCTCCATGGCTTGAAAGATATAGTCGCAAGAATGAAGAAAAGCCAGACTTAGCTGTAGATCTTTTGCAATTAAAAAAAGACATGGTTGTAGCAGATTTGGGAGCGGGAACAGGCTATTTTACCTATAGAATGGCTCAGAAGTGCAGTATCGTTTATGCAGTTGATATTCAACAAGAAATGTTGGATTTAAATGCAAAGCAAATGAAGAAAAAGAATATTAATAATGTTAAATTTATTCTAGGCACAAAGGATAAAACGAGATTACCTGCAAATTCTTTTGATCTGGTGCTGCTAGTTGATGTATATCATGAGCTTGAATATCCTTATGAGATTATGAAAGATATCAAGCAGTCATTAAATGATAGCGGAAAGGTTGTATTATTAGAATACAGAAAAGAGGATCCAAATGTTCCAATTAAGCCTTTGCATAAGATGAGTATTGATCAAGTAGTTAAAGAAATGAATTTTATAGGTCTAAATCTTCATTTAAATATTAAAAAACTTCCAAGACAGCACATGCTAGTCTTTTCTAAATCATGAAGCTGAAACTTTTTCCATTAGGTCTCGTTGCCTACCCATCCAAATATATCCCTTTGCATATTTTTGAAGAACGCTATAAGAACCTGATTAATGAATGCATTGATAAAGAAAGTGAATTTGGTATTGTTTACCAAGATTCCAATGGTCTTGCCAAAATCGGCTGTACTGTAGTTGTAAAAGAAATATTGAATAGATATTCAGATGGACGAATGGACATAGTAAGTGAAGGCAAAAAGATATTCAGGCTAGATAATCAATCGATCAAAAATAAACTTACAATTGGAGAAGTTAGTTACTTACCCAATATAAAGCCTCTTTCTAGAGGCAAATTTGAACCCTTAAAAGAGAAATATTTGCAATTATTAATTATGTTAGGATTAAAAGAGGATATCAGCCGACACTTGGAAAAAACAAAAACATTTGAGCTTTTAGAAATGATGCAATTATCGCCAGAGTTTGAGCTAGAGCTTATTTCGCTTAATTCTGAATTACAAAGAGTTGAAATTTTACATACTTTTTTTGATTCTCTGCTGAAACAATCCAGCTTATTCAATTCTGATGAAAGATTTTCGACATAGTGATAATCAATACCTCTTATTATTAACAAATAATTATTAACTTTTACTACAATATTCATCAATATATAATAGGCTTTATATGATAACAGTACTATCTCCAGCAAAAAAATTGTCAGAAGAATGCACTGCTACTGAATTTAATTATACTCAGTCAGCTCATCTGAAGAGAACAAATGAGCTTGTTGACCAATTAAAAAATTATGAACCACCTCATTTGCAAGACCTTATGGGTATTAGTGAAAAGCTTTCAGTTTTAAATTGGGAGAGATATCAAAGTTGGAACCTTCCATTTAATACAAGTAATTCAAGACAGGCTCTTTTTACCTTTATGGGAGATACATATACCGGACTAGATGCTGAATCTTTAAGTGAAGATGATATTGCTTTTGCTCAAGATCATACCCGAATCCTTTCAGGCTTATATGGACTATTGAAGCCGCTGGATTTGATTATGCCTTATCGCTTAGAAATGGGAACCAAATTAGAAAATAACTCTGGAAGCAGTCTTTATGAATTTTGGGGAAACAGTTTGACAAAATATTTACAGGATGAACTATCTTCGCATAGTGATAAGTATATAATTAATTGTGCCTCAGTTGAATACTTTAAGTCTATTGATAATAGCTCGCTAGAAGCTCAGGTAATAACTCCTGCATTTAAAGAGATAAAGAATGGCAAACCTCGAATCATTTCATTCTTTGCTAAAAAAGCTAGAGGGATGATGGCAAGATTTATAATTCAGAATCAAATCAATAATATAGATGATATTAAACAATTTGATTTAGGTGGCTACCAATATAATCAAGATCTATCGCAAGATTTTGAGTTTGTATTTACTAGAGTTCAGGCTTAGTTGTTTATTTTACATTTTTGATTAATCGATCTGTCCTGCCAACTATTTCTACTGCAGCACGATCGGTAGATTGATTAATAATTAAGTTATTATTTTTTTTCAATTTAATAGAGATACTTCCATCAAGATATTCTTGAACTTTTGGAACCATATCAATTTTATCAGGAGCGTAGAGGAGACCACTTTTTTTACCTGGGCTAATTTCAAGTTCTAAATCAAAACCTCCTTTTTTTAAGTGCCATTTTAAGGTTTGATTATTTAATTCAATTTTTGCAATCTTTGAAGAATTATATGTTGTAAATCGATAAAGTTTACCACCGTGCTGAATTCCGATTATAAAACCAGAAAATTCGTAATTTCTCCATGGGATAGTAGCGAGCGATACGGAGACACTTATTATTGAATTCTCAAAATAGTTTGATTGCGCCCATATCCAATCTTTTGGAAAATTTCTACCCCAGTCTTTTTCTATATAACCACGACCCTTATTAAAATTTATATCATTATCATTAATAACCAGAGATCCATCTAAGCGATGATCCATACTCAGTATACCATGAAAACATTCCATTGTGGGTAGGTAGCCGTACCAACCCATACATCCACGCTCCAATAAAGTTACAGGCCAAGGCTTGAGGTCGTTTGCAGCGATATCGCCATATACTTTTACTCGTTCATTTTGAAAGTTTAAGCTAACCTTATTTAATGAAAAGAAATTATTACCTAGTTGCAATTCGTACGAGTTTGGGTTGCATTGAAAATCATTTACATCATAAGCGATATAATCAACCTGTCCGCTAGATCCCTGATAGAGCATTAAAAAAGCTGTTTCATTATCATTTTCCCCGCTCCTATAGATTCCTGGTATTATAACAATTGTCTTACCATTAGCACATGACATTTTATGGTACCATCCTTCAAAAAAAGGTCTTTTTATTGATTGGCCATGAAACAATTCGGGGCGTTTTAAAAACATTTTATATTATTAATTAATAGATATTTATTTAGAAATTATATAATCAAAAATTACTAAATAATTAATCAATTCATGGAATCAATAATACTCATCATTGCCGCCTTCTTAACTTCTATGCTTTCAGCAATCATTGGAATGGGTGGAGGCATAACATTGCTTGGGATTATGGCACTTTTAATGCCTAGCGGCTATCTTGTTGTGGCATACCATGGCATTATACAGCTAGTAAGCAACGTAACAAGAACAACCGTTTATAGGCACCATATTAGCGTACCCATCATTAAGCCTTTTCTTATTGGTTTGATTCCGGGCCTTATTCTCTCTGCGATGCTTATATTTGGAATTATCAATTATTATGATGTTGTATCAGCTGCAGATTTAAAAATTGATTTTTTAAAGCCCGTTATTGGTTTATATATAATATGGTTTCTTTTTTTTAGAACAAAGAAAGATGGAGTATCTAAAGAAGTATTTAAATGGATGGGTATCGTTGCGGGGCTTGCTACGGTATTTATTGGCGCAATGGGGCCATTAATTGCACCATTATTTATTAATAATGAACTGAAAAAAGAGAACGTAATTGCAACCAAAGCTGCATGTCAAGCAGCAGGGCATCTAGGCAAGATACCTATTTTTATCTTTTTATTTGAAGTAGGCTATCTTGAGGATTGGAAAATATTATTGCCGTTGGTATTTGCTGTATATTTTGGAACAAAGCTTGGGAAACGTATGCTGGGAATATTACCGGAGGCTCTTTTTCAGACCTTATTTAAAATAACACTGACCCTGATAGCTATTAGATTGATACTGATCCA
Source organism: Fidelibacterota bacterium (assembly GCA_036166415.1). Taxonomy (GTDB): domain Bacteria; phylum Fidelibacterota; class Marinisomatia; order Marinisomatales; family TCS55; genus TMED108. The sequence continues at coordinate 15,473 of JAYZHP010000007.1, forward strand.
GTTATGGTAAAAAATCTATCTATATTAGTATTTATTTTAATAGGCTGTTCCAGCGCTCCCGATTCTAATGCTTTGAATGGCATAACCCATTCAATGGATAGTAGATTTTCATCTATTGTAAATAATCCAGATCAATACTTTCTACAGATAGTTTATACGCAAATAGATCGCGATTTAGCGCAAACCCCTCAATTCACCACTCATACATTTAATGTAGCGCCTAATAAATATTTCTATCCAGCAAGTACGGTAAAATTTCCAGCAGCTGTTTTAGCGTTAGATAAGTTGAGACGTTATGAATCTTTGAGTATTACAAAAGAAACAAAGCTTACAATAAAAGCAGATCAAGAATGGATGTCTCCAATTAATTATGACTCGACCGCTCAGAGTGGTAATGCTACAATTGGACAGTTTATTAAAAAAATATTTGTTGTATCAGATAATGATGCCTTTAATCGCCTTTATGAATTTTTAGGACAAGACCACTTTAATCAACGCATGTGGGACCTTGGTTATTTGAATACCAGGCTGCGGCATCGTCTATCTATTCGACTTACTCCTGAGCAAAATAAATACACTAACTCATTCAGTTTTTACATTAACAATACAAGGCTGCTTGATCAGCCTATGCAATATTCTAAATTACCTATTACTGTAAACTCAACTGATAATTTCATCGGTACATCTTATATCTTAGATGGAAAAAAAATAGAGTCCCCTATGGACTTTTCTGAAAAAAACTTCTTTAATTTATTAGAGCAGCAAGCATTTTTAAGGCAGGTAATTTTTCCAAAGCACGTTAATGTTAGCAATCGCTTATATCTCACTAGCGAAGATTACAGCTTTTTATATGAATGGATGTCTAAGTTGCCCAGGGAGAGTACCTACCCATTTTATGATAGCTACGATAAATATCCTGATGGCTATTGCAAGTTTTTCATATTTGGTGATTCCCAAAAAGAAATACCAAGTCATATTCGTATTTATAATAAGGTAGGGATGGCTTATGGGTTTTTAATAGATAATGCCTACATAATTGATATTAAAAATAATATCGAATTCTTTTTATCTGCTGTGATCTATGTTAATGAAAACCAGACCTTAAATGATGATGAATATCAGTATGAAGAGTTAGGGTTTCCATTTTTATCTGAGCTAGGTAGAAAGGTTTATGATTATGAACTTTCCAGAAAAAGGAACGTAGATCCAGATTTAAGTCGATTTATTTTACAATAACGCTTTTCAATCTCTTGGTTGATAAATTAGATTTATTCTAGATAAAAGAATCAATTTTAATCATTACGTATTTATGAAAAAATTAACACTCACTTTTTGTATATCTATTTTTAGTTGTACTGAATCAGATGTGAAGCTAAAAGTTGTCAGTGCTCCTGATATTCTCAAGCAGGTTCGAACTCACAATCAAAAAGAGTCAGTATTGGTAAATTATTGGGCCACTAATTGCGCGCCTTGCGTTGAAGAGATACCAATGATTCTTGAGCTTTCAGACCAATATAGCGAGGATTTGAAAGTGTACTTTGTTAGCACTGATTTTCTTGAGAACAAGAAAGATGTGATTCGATTTTTAGAAAAGCATGATATAGATGGGATATCCTTCCTTAAAGGAGAAGGTAGCATCCTTAATTTTATAAATACTATCAGCGAACAATGGTCTGGCGCCATGCCATTTACAATCATCTATGATAAAGAGGGCAATGTATCTAGTTATTGGGAGAATATTGAAGATAAGAGTTTTTTTGAAAATGCTATAAAAAAAGCAATCGATTCATGAAGTTTGAAGAATTTCAATTAGAGCGCCAGCAATCTACCTGGGAAAATAAAGTAGATTATAATCTTTCTGAAAGCGGTGTTCATCCTAGGACTTTAAAAACATTATTTGAGCCAGAGTTTATTGAAAAAATAGAAAACACAGAATTGACTTATGGATTTACTGAAGGATCACCAGACTTGCGACAATCCATCGCCTCCATATATTCAGGAGCAACAGTTGACAATATTCAAGCCTTTAATGGATCAGCGGAGGCTAATATGGTTTCAATAATGACCTTGGTTGAGTCTGGAGATGAGGTAATCTATATGATGCCTAACTATCTTCAAATCTACGGGTTTGCTCGCGGATTAGGCGCTGATGTAAAAACTTTTCAATTGCATGAATCTCTACAATGGAAGCCAGATTTAGATGAATTAAGGTCTATTGTATCTGAGAAGACCAAGTTGATTTGCATTTGCAATCCCAACAATCCCACGGGGTCTGTTTTGCCAAAGCAAATGGTAGAAGATATTGTAGCAATAGCAGAAAGCGTTAATGCGTGGATTATATCTGATGAAGTCTATCGTGGGGCAGAATTAAACTACGAAGAATGTACTTCATTCTGGGAGCCTGGATATCAAAAAACGATAGTGAATTGTGGACTCTCAAAAGCATATGCGCTTCCTGGGCTTCGTCTTGGCTGGTCTCTTTCAAATCCAGATTATATTAAGCAGTGTTGGGCAAATCATGATTATACTAGTATTTCTGTTGGTCGCTTAAGCGATTTAATCGCATCGCATGTGTTGCACCCTGATAATCGAATGCAAACACTAGACTATATCAGAAAAGCGCTTGCAACCAATTTAAATGTTTTTCAGAATTGGATATCAGGTTTTGATGATCATCTTGGATTTATACCTCCTGAAGCTGGTGCAATGGCTTTTGTGAATTATGATTGGCCTATTAATTCTTCAGAATTGATTGAGAAAGTGCGAAAAGAAGCAAGCGTAATGCTCGTGGCGGGTGATTGGTACGGAATGGATCATTATATCCGATTTGGATATGGTGCAAAAAAATCTGAGCTAGAAAGCGCCCTAGATCGAATAACGCCTATATTTAATTCGCTATGATTAATTTCAAATCTAAAACAGAAAAAGCAAGCAAAAGATCCAGTCCATACGTAAGGCATACTCCGCTTGAGCATTCACCCTATTTAAGCAATCTTGCTAGCGCAAATGTATTTTTAAAACTTGATAATATTCAAAAAACAGGTTCTTTCAAATTTAGAGGGGCAATTAGCAAAATGACCTCTATGACAGACCAGGAAAAGTCGAATGGCGTTGTTACTGCATCTACTGGGAATCATGGCGCTGCCTGCTCGCTAGCTATGTCCATGCTAGAAATAAAAGGTAAAATCGTTGTACCAGAGAACGTACATAAGAATAAGGTTGAAAATATTCTTAATCTAGGAGGTGAAGTTGAGTATTATGGCGATGATTGTATTCATGCCGAAGAAAGAGCGCAGGAGATATCAAAAACTACTGGAGCTACGTATATCTCTCCTTACAATGATGAAGCGATTGTATGCGGCCAAGGCACCATGGGGGTAGAAATCTGGCAAGACCTAAAAGATGTTGAAGCGGTATTTATATCAGTAGGTGGAGGAGGGCTTATTTCGGGCGTAGGTGGTTATCTCAAATCTAATAATAAGTCTATCCAGATGTACGGCGTATCTCCAAAGAATTCTTGTGTTATGTATGAATCTTTGAAGACAGGAAAACAATTAGACCTACCATCTGAGCCAACTTTATCTGATGGGACGGCCGGTGGAGTTGAATTTGGATCGATGACGTTCGAAATGTGCAAAGAAATTATTGATGATTTTAGCTTGGTTTCTGAAGATGAGATTGCAAAAGGAATTCAAATTGGCGTAGAAAAGCATCATCAGTTGATTGAAGGAGCAGCTGGTACCGCAATTGCTGGATTTATGAATCATAAAGATCAGCTCAAAGGCAAAACAGTTGTCTTGGTTATGTGTGGTGGCAATATTAGTAGCACTGTTTTAAAATCAATACTTTAATGCAGATCATTAGTTTAGAGCGTATTAAATCTATTTTACCAAAAGTGGATCTAATATCAGAAATTGAAGCAGGGTTTGCAGCGTACTCTAATGGCTTAGTAGTGGTTCCACCTGTAGGCGAGTTAAGCTTTCAGTCTCCACCCGGTGATGTTCATATTAAATATGGATATATAAAAGGAGATGAGATTTATGTGATTAAGATTGCCTCTGGTTTTTACAAAAATACATCAATTGGTCTTCCCGTAGGAAACGGCATGATGTTAGTATTCAATCAAAAAACAGGTCAGCCAGTAGCAATATTACAAGACGAATGCTATCTAACGGATATTCGCACAGCAGTTGCTGGTGCAATTACTGCAAAATATCTCTCACCTAAAAATGTCGATTGTATAGGTATAGTAGGAACTGGTACTCAGGCAAGATTACAATTGCGCTATTTAAAAGAGATTATTGATTGTAATAGCGTTATAAATTGGGGTAGAAGTCCAGATTCACTATCAAGCTATAAAGAAGCGATGAATGGGTATGGATATCAAATCACGACAACAACCAATATCGATGACGTCGTTAATCACTGTCAATTAATTATAACTTGTACACCTAGCGAAGAAGCTTTAATTGATAAAATTAATCCAGGAACACATATAACAGCTATGGGCTCTGACACTGTATCTAAGCGTGAATTAAGTTCCAGCATATTACTGCAGGCAGATATGGTTGTCACGGACAGCAGAGCACAAAGCAAAGAGCGCGGCGAGATCTATCAAGCATCAAAAGATGGATTTTCTGTAAATAATACTTCAGAGTTAGGCGAAATTATATCAGGCACCTCTAAAGGCAGGACAAGTCAGGCGCAAATTACAATTGCTGATTTGACAGGCGTCGCAGTACAAGACATTCAAATATCCAAAGCAATTCTAGAGAACCTATAGGCCATGACTGAGACATCTAAAAAAGAACAGATAATATTTTATTCAATTGAAAATGAGAGCTTAAAACAACTTCATATCTATGAAAGCGGGGTATCCGCGGGATTCCCTTCACCTGCAGATGATTACCTTGATGTTGATTTAAATCTTCATAAATATCTAGTCAAGCACCCTGCGGCAACTTTTTTTATCATTGCCAAAGGACATTCGATGGAGCAAGCGGGGATTAGCGATAGCGATTTATTAGTTGTTGATAAATCCTTAGAGCCAAAAAACAAGGATATTGTAGTGGCTATTGTTGATGGAGAGTTTACTGTTAAAAGATATTTACTCAATAATGGAAGTATTTGCCTTAAGGCAGAAGGACTATCTAATGATTATCCCGATATTAATATTACAGACTCTGTGGAATTTGAGGTATGGGGCGTCGTAACTCACACAATTCATAACAACCGATGATTGCACTCGCAGATTGTAATAATTTTTACGCTTCCTGTGAGCGTGTATTTAACCCTGCTTTGAAGAATAAGCCCGTTATCGTACTATCCAATAATGATGGTTGTGTCATTGCTAGAAGCAATGAAGCAAAGAAACTTGGGATTAGAATGGGTCAGCCAGTATTCAAGGTTAGAAAACTTATTGAGCAAAATAATGTAAATGTATTTTCTACAAACTTCGCATTATATGGCGATATGTCAAAACGAGTTATGTCGCTTCTTGATATTTTATCACCAGAGATTGAAGTTTATAGCATCGATGAAGCTTTCATGGATTTTTCTGGAATTGAAAATTATTTTAAGTTTGGATTGCAGATGCGCGATACGGTAGCTAAGCATACCGGGATTCCTATTTCTATTGGTATTGCTAAAACTAAAACCCTTGCTAAGGTAGCCAACCATTGTGCTAAGCGCTATGCTAAAGGTGTTTATGTATTGAGTTGTAAAAATCAAATTGAAGATATATTAAAATCAATGCCGATATCAAAAGTATGGGGTATAGGTTCAAGATATGCAACAATGTTAGATAGCTACGGAGCGAAGAGTGCTTATGATTTTATTGGATTAGATGAAAACTGGGTTTTAAATAAAATGACAATTATGGGCCTAAAAATACAGCACGAGCTAAAAGGGAAACCATGTATTTCAATTGATACAAA
>JAYZHP010000008.1:0-2785 GCA_036166415.1 Fidelibacterota bacterium
GACACGTCTATTCTTTTTTAATCAATCTGATGGAAGAGCAGATTGGCTAACCGATGTTTGGTTTGAAAACAATGTTAATTTAAGCGGAAAAGGTTATTATACTGTTGATATGATGAGCTCAGCATTAAATTCTCTTGTAGAAGAAAATAATATTATACTTATTGTTGACCGTGGCGCAGAGGGAAATATTACTAATTCAGTAAATTATGGATTTTATAATGATGTTGGCTTAACCGCGGCGCCAAAGGTGAAATCCTTGCCAATATCCTTTACCTATAATCCTGTAACCAAAGAAGTTATAAGTCTTAAGCAAAGCTCCGAAGCAGATTATATCCAGTTATTATTTACAGCTCAAGAAGGACCACCTGTTTTTATTTATGTAAATGCAGATGAATTTGAAAATGTGATGATTCCTAATATACCTGAACTATCAGAAGTGGTGGGTGATTATGAATTATATAGAGCTAGACCAGTTGATTTTGATACTTATAGTAACTTGTCACAAGTGATGAAGTCAATTAGTGAGGATTATATCAATTTTCCTAAATCATATAATGTGCGTCATCATAATTTCAATTATTATAATTTTAATGATGTCTCAAGCAAGATACTAAGTTATCCTAAATCGCTAAATAATTATTTTGATCCAAAATTAAGTGAATTAATTGATAATGATGATTTCTATATTATTTGTTAATAAATAAACATTTAATGAAAAAATATATTACCCAACTTTTTATTAGCTGCTTGTTTACGCTTTTAGCTCAATCATCTCCATTTAAAAGCTATGATGTAGTAATCTATCCTGAATATTATTTCAGCGGGGTAATGGCAGAAATAGAAGGTGAAGTTGTTGAGGACCGATTACCAATAAATATAAAAATTCTAACGCCTTCAAATACTGATAGCATATTTTATGTTAGCGGAACTGCAGAAAATCCGCAAGTGCAGGACATTATTTTATCAAAATCTTCAGCGAGCAATTATATCGAAAAAAGTATCAATGAAACCAAATTTAGAATTTTTATTTTTTATAGATTAACTAAAAAAGGTACCGAGCGATCTGGGGATTTTACTTTTCAAATAAATTATCCAATTAATGATGCGCACATAGTAGTTCAAGAACCCCTTGTAGCGAAAAATTTTATTTTTTCAGAGCGCCAATCTGAAGATTTTAAAGATCAACATGGTATAAGCTTTAAACGTATCCATATAAATAATTATATTTCCAATTCTAAGAAAACTATTAGCTTTAGCTATGATAATCCAACTCAGGATATATCAATAAATTCTCTTCAGAATATTGCGGCAAGCAATCAGAGTGCTTCTTCAGAGATAAATAATATTCCAATTCGTCATAAGTTACCGCTTTGGCAACCTCTTTTGGTTTTAGGTGTAGTCTCTGTAGTTGCTGGTTTAATGTTTTACAGCCAAACAAAAAAAGAAGCCAGCAAAACACCATCAACTAGCAATAAGGGCAGGTTCTGCACTGATTGTGGAAAACAAATCAAATCAACGCATAAATTTTGTGCTAATTGCGGAGGTAAACTATAATGTTTCCAGTTATTTATGATTTTGGAGAAGTAAATATTTTTGGCTTTTCTTTTCATCCTGTTATTAATTCTTATGGCTTTATGCTGATGACGGCTTTTTATATTTGCTATTATTTATTACATAAAGATTTGAAAAGACTAGACTATAAACCTGCCTTGGCGGGGGATATTGTTTTTGCTGCTGCCATAGGAGGTATTATTGGTTCCAGAATATATTTTTTATTAGAAAATTTTGAACAATTCTTAAACGACCCTATTGGAATGATTTTTTCAGGGGGTGGTCTAGTATTTCTTGGAGGTCTTTTAGGTGGTCTGCTAGCTGTAACGTATATTATTAAGAAAAATAACCTTAAGTGGATTGCCTTTGCTGATATAGTGGCTCCTTTATTGATTTTAGGCTATGCTATTGGAAGGGTTGGTTGTTTGTTAGTTGGTGATGATTATGGTCTTCCAACTGACCTCCCATGGGGCATGGAATTTCCTAATGGCATACCTCCGTCAACATATCAAATTTTTCAAAGCCGATATCCTTGGGTAGATTTGTCGGGCTTCTCACCAGGAGTGCTTAAAGTCCATCCAACCCAGATTTATGAAACATTAATTGGTTCTGGGATTTTTTATTATCTTTATCAAAAAAGACAATCAGTAAAAGTGGTAGGTAGTCTATTTTTTACATATTTGACCTTAGCGGGGACTGAGCGCTTTATGATTGAATTTCTTCGGATTAATCAAAAATACTTTCTTGGATTTTCTGGTGCTCAACTTATTTCTTTAACTATGATATCAATAGGATTGTGGTTTTTGTATCATCCAGTAGGTGAAACAAAAGGATATGCTACTGAAGAAAAATAAAAATAACCTTCTTTTATTATTTTCTTTTTTTCAAATAAGCTTTTCACAAAGCTACCTTCCATCTTTGCAAATTAATTTTGATGAATTAAATCTATCATCAACATTTATTCCAGAGGTGATTGCTTCATCGAATGTTCAGCTAATTTTACTTGATAAACAGAATCATCTCTTAGCTAGGATGGTTGATGATAGTTTGCATCTGGTTGGTGGATTTGGTAGTTCAAAATATGGCCTGTTTGACCCGGTAGACATTATTGCTGATCAATTAGACATCTTTGTTCTTGATCAGTCAACAGGAAGAATAACGAGACTTGATTCTAGGTTGAATTTTATTCAATTTTTTGATTTTACTCTTGATGAGTCAAGATATCCTACGGTAT
>JAYZHP010000009.1:0-4727 GCA_036166415.1 Fidelibacterota bacterium
AGCGAAGAAGATAAAGAGGAGAAATAATTATGGCATTTCAAAGCAAAAGAAAATATTGTTATTTCAAAGAAAATGCGATTTCCGAAATAGATTATAAAGATGTAAAATTATTGAGAAGATTTGTTACCGACCAAGGGAAAATAATGCCGCGCAGGGTAACGGGTACTAGCGCTAAAATGCATAGAAAATTAGTTAGAGAAATAAAAAAAGCACGGAATATTGCCCTAATGCCATACACTAATACAAGCACTGAGAGCTAATCATGGAAGTAATAATATTAAAAGAATATAAATCTCTAGGAGAAATTGGAGATATAGTGACTGTAAAACCTGGCTATGCCAGGAATTTTCTTTTCCCAAATGGTATAGCTGTCCGCTCTTCAAAGCGAAATATTGCGCTTGCGGCCGAACATAAAAAAACTGCGCAAAAGCGAGCTGATAGAGAGTCTAAGGCTAATCAAGAAATAGTAGATCTATTGAAAAAAGTAGAAATTTCTATTGAAGTTGAAGTTGGAGATGAAGAAAAGATTTTTGGTTCAGTTACCAATCAAGACATACATAAAGCTTTAATTAAAAAAGATATAGAAATTGATCGACATTCAATTTTGCTTGACCAACCTATTAAAACATTAGGTATTCATAATGTGCCTATTAAGTTGTCGCATGGAGTAGAGCAAGAAATAAAAGTATACGTTGTTGAGGCATAATTTTTATTGCCTAATAAAAGTTAGTATGCATTTATATCGGTAAATTGAATTATGTTCGCCGATATATCATTCCCTATTTCAAGCTTTCAAGTTTTTTCCTATAAGATACCAGATATTCTTGCAACAAAGATATTAATTGGTTCAACAGTTAATGCGCCCCTAGGCAAAAGAAATGTCAATGGGGTTGTTGTAAAGTGTTATTCAGAAAAAAAATATCAAGGCAAAATAAAAGAAATAAACTCTCTTGTAGATGATAAGCCTATTCTTGATAACAATCTTTGGAAGCTAATAAATTGGTTATCAAGTTATTATAACACCCCTATTGGTCTAGCAGCAAAAGCAGCTCTACCATCAGAATTAAGAACTACATATGAACCAAAAAAAGAAAATTATATAAAGATTAATTCAGAGTATCATAAACAAAATATTTCCGGAGAGATTCAAAAAAAGATTATTAGCTATTTAAAAACAAAAAATGATTTTGTACCTATTAGTGAATTAAAAATATTTAGCTCTAATCCCTCATCTCCATGCAAAGCGCTTGAAGTTAAAGGAGCTGTTCGAATAGTAAAAAAAACAGTAATACCGGATATATATAATTTATCATTATCAGATAGCACAAAGAGAATTAACCTTACTAAGCACCAAAAAAATTCAATTGAAAAAATTTGTAAATCATTAAATAGTAATAAATTCGACCCATTTTTATTGCATGGTGTTACTGGTAGCGGAAAAACAGAAGTATTTATTGAAGCATCAAAAAATGCAATCTCAAAAGATAAATCAGTAATTGTTTTGCTTCCAGAAATTTCTACCACTCCACAGATAGCTGGTAGATTTAGACAAGTTTTTGGCGATACAGTTGCAATATGGCATTCTAAATTATCTGCTGCATCAAGAGCTTGGATATGGAGAAAAATCTGCGAAGGAAATTTTAAGATTATTATTGGAGCAAGATCTGCAATTTTTACACCATTGAAAAATCTTGGATTGATTATTGTTGATGAAGAGCAAGAAAATGCATATAAACAAAATTCCCCTGATCCTAAATATCATGCTAGGGAAGTTTCTTTGATGAGAGGTAAAATAAACAACGCCACAGTAGTTCTTTCAAGCGCCACACCAAGTATTGAATCATATTATAATTATAAAAAAAATAAATATAAATATTTAGAGCTTCCTGAACGCTTTGGAAGAGCAAAATTACCCACCATTCATTTAGTGGACATGATCGAAGAAAATAAAAAAACAGAAAAGTTCGGCGCTGTGTTTTCTGAATTTATGTTAAAGAAAATCGAGAGCAGAATAAAGAAAAATGAGCAAGTAATCCTTTTACATAATCGACGTGGATTTGCACCAATCTTACGATGTGCAGATTGTGGCGAGATTAGCTTATGTCCTCATTGCAAGATATCATTAACCTATCATCGGTTTGATCAAAGGCTTAAATGTCATTTTTGTAATTATTCAACAAAGGCACTCGATAAATGTATCAATTGTAAAAGCATAAATGTTAAGCTTAGTGGAACAGGAACTCAAAAGGTAGAAGCAGAATTAGAAAATTATTTCCCAAATATTTCCATTGATAGACTTGATTTAGACTCTACTCCAACTGCAGCTAAAATATTTAACACATTAAATAAATTTTCTAATAATAATATTGATATATTAATTGGAACCCAAATGATTGCGAAGGGTCTTGATTTTGCGAACACCACATTGGTTGGCATCATTAATGCTGACACCGGCTTGTTTCTTCCTGATTTTAGAGCAGGTGAAAAAGTCTTTCAATTAATCTATCAAGCTGCGGGACGATCAGGGCGCGGTTCTCTTCCAGGTGAAGTAGTGGTTCAGACCTATAATTCTAATAATCCAATAATTCAACTTGCATCAAAACTCGATCTTAGCACCTATTACAAACAATGCCTGAACGAGCGGAAAGAATTAAATTATCCACCTTACAGCTGGTTGGTGCGATTAGAAATCAGAGGGAAAAATAAACAAGATGTCAATAAATCTATTGAAGCTCTCAATAATAAAATATCATCCCTACCTAAAGGAATGGAAAAACTGGGCCCAGCACATTGTTATAGAGAAAAACTAAAAGATCAACATCGAATGCAAATTGTTCTAAAATCAAATAAGAAGTATGACATTAATGGATCTAGGTTACAGAGCTTTTATAAGAAAATTATAAAAAATAATCAGCAAATAAATAAGAGCGGAAGTAAATCAAGATTAATCATAGATGTAAACCCAACTTCCTTATTATGAAAAAAAATCTTCTACTAATTATTACACTGAAGTCATTATTAATATCCCAATCTACATTTCCCGGGCTTAATTCTTGGACACAAAGTAATACGATTGGTTTATCAGGAGGCGGTTATCTCATATCGTATCAAAATGAATTTAGAAATGCAGCAATGCTTGTAGAGGCAAATAGATTTTTTCAATTAAATCTAATAAAATACCCTGCCGATATTAATGCACAGTCCATAATTGTTAACGGAGCTTATAAAGAGCACTATCTTGGTATTTCAATCAGGCATATTAATTATGGAATTTTTGAATCTCGAACAAATGAAAATATAATAACAGGAAATTTCTCTGCGAGCGATACGCATATGCAAATGGGATATGCAAAATATTTATATAAGAATAAATTAATTATTGGGATTAATACTGGTTTATTTTTAAGCAATATTGAAAATTCTAATGCAACCGCTATAACAATCTCACCAAGCTTGTTATTGAAAGCTAATAAATTTACAGCTGCTCTTACTTTGGAAAACTATGGAAAGCTAATTGATTCATATGGGAATTCAAATGAGCCCATGCATGGTTCAATTATTTTTTCTATTTCAAGATCTTTAAAAAACTATCCTATTCAAATTGAATTGGATCAAATCTCCTACAATGGATTAAATTATAAATCGTATCACTTATCTGCGTTATATACAACTAAGAATAAAATTAATTTAAAGGGCGGTATATCATCAAATAGAGATGATCGAATTAATAGTAACCAGCTTAGCAAAGACATCTTAAATGATATTGGAGTAGGTATTGGATATGAATTTGATAATCTGATTCTTGATTTTAATACATACTCTTATTCCAATAACAATTTTATTTATGGTATTTCTATAGCATCTAGATTTTAGATATTATATATTTAATAATTATTAGTTTATAATTTTAAGTATTTTTTCTATTTATTTAATAATTTTAAGTTTAATTAAAAGATATAACAAAGATACCCAATGGATAAAATTGATATTAATATTCTTGATATTCTTCAAAATAATGGAAGAGCAACTGCTAGTGACATAGCAAAAATTGTAAATTTATCTACTCCCGCAGTAGCTGGTAGAATAAAAAAACTTAAAGAAAATAAAATAATTAAGAATTTTTCTACCATATTAAATCACAAAGCTGCCAATTTAGATTTAACAGCTTATATATTTATTGTGAGTGAACATTCAGATCATTATGATAAGTTTGTAGAAAAAACACGAGAAACCGAAGCAATTATGGAGTGCCATTCAGTAACTGGCCGAGGTTCTCATATTTTAAAAATAAGGGTAAAGAATTCGCAGGCATTCGAAGATTTACTTTATGAAATACAAAACTGGCCCGGTGTTTCAAGAACGCAATCAAATGTCATCCTGTCTACATATAAAGAATCAACAACTATAGATTTAAATCCATTGAAAGAAAAATATAATATTAAATAGACATTAGCATTTTAAACTAAATGCAAATGTCGACCCTTCTTTCTCAATACTATCTACACTTAAGGAAGAGTTATGAGCCTCAATAATATGTTTACAAATTGCAAGTCCAAGACCAGTCCCGCCCCTGACAATTTTTCGAGCATCATACGTGCGAAAAAATCTTTCAAAAATCCGCTCTGTTGATTCAGAATTCATACCCATTCCTGTATCTGAAACTGTAAACTCAACTTCTGTATCTCTTATTTCTGCAGATATTATTACATTACCACTTTCAGTATAGC
>JAYZHP010000010.1:0-17828 GCA_036166415.1 Fidelibacterota bacterium
AAAAAGAATATGGTTGTTGGAATGGCTGGCGCATTAGATAGTGCAAGGTTTAGAGCATTTATTGCTATGGAGGTTGGGTGTTCTGTTCAAGATGTTACATGTATGGTGCTTGGAGGTCATGGCGATACGATGGTTCCTATTACCAGAGTTGGAACAGTGGGCGGGGTTCCAATAGAATCATTAATTGAGCCAGATAGATTAGAAGAAATTGTTAACCGCACAAGATTTGCTGGCGGGGAAATTGTAAAGCTATTTGGAAATGGGTCTGCTTTCTATGCCCCAGCGCAATCTGCAATTGAAATGGCAGAATCGTATCTTAGAGATAAGAAGCGGATTATTCCATGCGCCTCACTTTGTGAAGGAGAATTTGGAATTGATGGTTATTTTATTGGGGTACCCTCAATGATCGGTAAAGGTGGAGTGGAAAAAATACTTGAGTTTGAACTCCATGATGATGAAAAACTAGCCCTGAATAGCACGCTTGAGGCTGTTAAGAAAACAGTTCTTGAAACAAAATTATAGATATCCCTTAAACTAAATATATCTCATCTTTGATTATCTTTATTCGAAAGTTTTTTATTTTTATTTGTGAATTTTCAACGGCACATTTCTTTTTAATGTCAAACTCCCATAAATGATATTTACATTGAATTGTTGTCTCAGATATATAGCCATCAGATAAAGATGCTCCTCTATGAGGGCATCTATTATCCCAAGCATGGATCTTTCCTTTAATTTTAAATAGAGCAATTGGAGTTTCATCTAAAAAAACCAATTTGCTGCCTTCATTAGGAATATCATTTATATTGGCTAATTTTTTCATTTAACCATTAAAATAATTTGCTCAACTAATTTTTCAATTCCTTCTGCTGCTTCAGAAATATTTTTTGCATCCATATATGCCGGTGTGGTTACAATATTATTTTCCTCATCAATAACCATTTCTTCAACAGGACATTCTTTATGAGTGCTACCCATAGCTTGAATATCCTTAGCAGTAGACTCATCTTTTCCAATTGTCATTGTGGCTGACTGATTCTGCTCAGCTAGGATTTTAGCCATCATTGCAGGGGCAATACATATTGCACCAATAGGTTTTTTTAATAATACCATTTCGGACACTAATCTATAAACATCTGGATTAATTGAGCATTCTGCTCCTGACATGGCATAATCAGATAAATTTTTTGCTACACCAAATCCTCCAGGAATAATCAAGGCATCTAAATCGCCACCCGTTACTTCTGCCATATCTTTAATATCGCCTCTTGCTATCCTCGCTGACTCAACAAGTACATTCCTAAATTCATCCATTTCCTGACCTGTATAATGATTAATCACATGCATCTGATCTATATTTGGCGCCATTAGGTGCGTTTCTACATCAGCTCTATCTAAGGCCAACATTGTGATAACTGTTTCATGTATTTCTGAACCATCATTGACGCCACAACCAGATAATAAAACTCCGATTTTCATAATAAACTCCTAGTTAAGATGAATTTTGTTCTATGTTTCTTTGTAAACCTGAAAATTTTGTTCTTTTCACTGCAGATCCCTTAAATAGTCTTTTAAAGGTTTTATCATCTAAGCCCATCCATTCCTTTTCAGACCAGTCTAAGATTTCAGCTTTGGGGAAAAATGATTCTTCATGCGATATCTTACTGAATTTATTATTCCAAGGGCAAACTTCTTGGCAAACATCACAACCGTATATCCAGCCATCAAGGTCCTTCTCATTTTCATTAAAGTCACCTCTATGTTCAATCGTGCGATATGAAATACATTTATTAGAATCAAGCTGATAGCTCGTAATCGCATCAGTGGGGCATGCATCAATGCAGGCTGTACATGAACCGCATAAATCCTCAACAAAGGGTGCATCATACTCTAATGGTATATTTAGAATAATTTCACCAAGGAAAAGCCAGCTACCGTAATCTCGGGAAATAAGGTTTGTATGTTTACCTTGCCACCCTAATCCAGCTTTTTGCGCCCATACTTTTTCCATGATTGGTGAAGTATCAACACAAGCCACTCCCTTTATATCTTCCGATGTGTTTTTTATCCATTCTAGTAATATTTTTAATCGATCTTTTATAATAATGTGGTAATCTTCTCCCCATGCATAGTTACTAAATTTATATTTAGATTTTATATCATCTTGGGTAGTACCAGAAAAATAATTCATTCCAACTGAAATCAATGAAACAGCTTCAGGAAAATAATTGAAAATATTTGCACGTTCTTCTTTTCTATTTTCAATCCAATGCATAGAAGCATGAAACCCTTCTGATATCCATTTATCAAGATTCGATTTATTATCAATCGTTAGCTCAACCTTTGTTATTCCAACTTTTTGAAAACCAAGTTCATTCGCTTTATTCTTTATTTTTTGGCTAACAATGCTCATTTAATACCACTCATCAATTGATGAACCCATAAAATACCAATAATTGTTTTTACATCGGCTATCTTTCCAGATTTAACCCAATCAAAGGCTTGTTGAATTGTTACAGGAGCCAATTCTAAGAATTCATCTTGATCTAAATTTCGTTCTGTTTTAATAAGATTCTCACCAAGATACATCCACATTATTTCATTTGAAAACCCTATAGCTGGGTAAATTTTTGTCATAAAAGTAAGTTTTTTTGCGACGTAACCTATTTCTTCAGATAATTCTCTTCTTGCGCAATCTAACGGCTTCTCTTCCTTGTCAAGTTTTCCTGCTGGAATTTCAATAAACTCTTGCTTTGGTCCATACCTATATTGCCTAATTAAACAAATCTCTCCTGATGGTAAGATTGGAACAACACATACTGCGCCTGGATGATCAACCCATTCGCGTGTACTTGTCTCTCCATTTGGAAGCTTAACATGATCCAAAAATAAATTAATCAATTTCCCCTGAAAAATTTTTTGTGATGATATTTTTTTTTCTTCAAGTGTTGACATTGGTCTAGTTTTTTATTTTTACTAGAAACTGTTTTGCTTCGATAATTTGATCCCAATCCTCTACATGATTATCTTTTGAAGGGGCTGCATTTGATACTTCAATTAGGATTTTCTCTGCTGCTAATTGTCTATCATTTTGGTAGAGCGCTTTCGCATAGTAAACTTTCTGAACCAATGGCTTTTCGCCTGTATTAAGCGCTATTTTTAACAATCTCTCAGCCTCATCTTTATCAGGCCAAGATAAAAGGAATGGTATATACGGTGTTCTTAAATGAACAACTCCTAGCATAAAATACCCACCCCCATCTTTATATTCTGGGTCTAGATCTATAATTTTTTCGGAATTCATCTTCATAATATCTGCAAAACCTTCTCTTGCTGCTGCAATGATCCCAAATACTTCTGCCCAGCTTCCAAGGTTAGTTAAATACCAATATCTTATTCCTGCATCATTGGGATATTGATCTATAAAACCGATACCCAACTTAACTGCCTTATCAAAAATAACTTTCTTCTCCTCAATATCATTTATAACATATTTACCCTTGAAATAATAACTTTTCAGAATTCCTATAGCCGCTTCAGGAGAGCTCTCTTTATGTAGGGCAGAATTATAAAATGCTATTGCAGAATTAATATGTATGGGCTTTGCTATATTTTTTATACTTCCCTTACTTCGAAGGGTATAGGCATTTAAGGCATTTTCAAGATCAGATTGCGAAAATAAAAAGTGAATGGTAAAGAAAGAAAAGAAGAGGGTCGATTTCATTAAAAATATTCAATATAAGTAATCTTTAATTCACGATTAAAGTAATCAACTTTATTTTCATCAAATAAAAGATTATTAAAATCTATTTCTATATGAAGTCTTTCGACAAAGGTCCAGCGTATAGCTGCATTTAAATATCCGCCTCGATTAATTGCTAGCGTCTTTGCCGTCATTTCATTTTCATTAAGAGCAGCATTATACTCCATCAAGATAGATAGTTCCGGGTTGAACTCCATATCAAACCCAACAAAATAATTTATATCACTATCTCCATCATTGGTCTCGACAAAATTATAATTTGATCCAAAATGCAATCCAAGGTTGCCTAGAGGCGTTATCCAGTTTTTGCTACTAGCAGCATAAAGGCCCATCGCTTTTATATCATATCTCATTAATGAATCTTGAGTATTAAACTTGCCTTGACCTTGCGTATTAATACCGATTGAAATTCCTGGTAATGTTTCTGTTTCATCAATCAGCAAATATTTTAGATTTGTTTCCGGCTTGGGGTGCATTACTAGGCTATCATCCCCTATAAGGTTTGACGAACCAAAAGATAGACCAAGCTGAAATCTATCGGTAAGCCCAACGCTAATTGAACTTGTTAAGCCGCCTTCTTTCTGAACATGCATTTGCAATGAATAGCTTCCCCTTTGAAGCGTAGCTGCTGATGGTACTGAAATTAAATCAGTAGGCGGGGGATAGGATTGTGCGCGTAAAAATAATACATTTAACGAAAGCACAATAATTAAGATCGATCGATTTGGCTTAATATTGGTCATGCGGTTCCAATCAATTTACTCTTTGATATCTACTGAAAGCAAGTCTATGGGTATATAGGTTCTCCATACTTTGAAACTATTGCTCTAACTCTAAATTTAGGCATTGTCAACTTTCCCTCTTCACCAGCAATACTAAAAATAATTTGCTGACTTCGCATATCTACAATTTCAACCATTAAACTATCTCCATTTGTAAGCACTAATAAATCATGATCTGTTTTTGGTATAAAAACGTCAAATGGTATTTTTAAGTCTTTCTGCCGTATATCTTCAAGTAAGATAGAAATTTCATCAAGGTTATTTCCTGTTCTAGGGGGTATAGTTTTATATAGAGACTCCGCTGGGGGTTGCGATAATACCATATAGCTTATTTGCTCAGCATTTTGATTGAATTCTCTAATTTCTTTTTTTCCTGTTAAAATATCTGTCGAATAGGCATATTTACGTACTATTATTTTTTTCGGCAGCAATCTCCATACTTCTCCCACTAATAAACCAAGATGATTATAAATAAATTCTATCTCTCCATAGGGATTTCCTTGGACATTAATAAAGCGCATAATATCAAATTGATTTGATTGATTTAATACGAACAAAGTTTCTTGCCTATCATAATAGCTTTTATTTTGATGATTAAGCACCTTTCTAAACTCTTGCGACCATGGCTCATCTTTTCCAAAATATCTAACGCTATCTGGGCTTTGGCTATTATTAAGGTAATACCTTCTAACTAAATTTTTTCCTTTATATTCAAGGTACTCACGCTTAAGAACGTCTCCCTTCTCATCTATCCATTCCTTTAAGAGTGGAGTTTTATTTTCATCATAAAATACCTGTAAATGGGAACGGTCAAATCGATGGGTTGCCAGCAATCTTATATCAGATATAAAATCTTTATCATTTGCATAAAAACGCATATAGCTAATACTCAACTGCGCATATAAAGCATGAGTTATAAAAACTAATAAAGTTATTTTTTTACATACCTTCATGATTTGCCATTGATTTTAAATATGATTTTGACCAATTATTAAATTCTTCAGACTTAATTTTTTCCCGTGCGGTTATCATTAAATCATTATAATAAGTTAAATTATGAATAGTTGCAAGACGTAACCCTAATATTTCCTTAATATTGAACAAATGCCTTATGTAGGATCTTGAAAAATTTAAGCAAGTATAGCATTGGCAATTCTCATCAAGAGGATCAAATGATTTGATGTATTTGCTATTGCCAATATTAATAATTCCATTGCTAGTAAATAACTGACCATTCCTTGCGTTTCTAGTAGGCAGAACACAATCAAACATATCTACGCCAAGTTGAATAGCGCGAATCAAATCCGTAGGGCGACCAACACCCATAAGATACCTAGGTTGATCTTTTGGCAATAATTCATCCATCAAAGCTATAGTATCAAACATTGCTGATTTATCCTCTCCAACCGCAAGCCCTCCAATTGCAACACCACACTCTGCAAATGGAATGAGCAAATCAACACTTTTCTGCCGGAGGCTAGAGAAAATTCCACCCTGAATAATAGGAAATAGGGTTTGACTCCAAGAATATAAAGGATCATTCTTTTTTAGATATTCATAACATTTTTCAGTCCATTTATAAGTCCTATCTACCGATTTAGAAATAATTGATTTACTAACATCAGCTGCTGGGCATTCATCAAAAGCCATTATTATATCCGAGCCAAGGTGGCGCTGAATCTCCATTGAAAATTCTGGGGAAAGAAAATGAGAAGTACCATCAAGATGAGATTGAAATTCGACACCATCATCGGAAATATTATTGAGCTTGGCTAGTGAAAATACTTGAAATCCTCCACTATCAGTTAAAATACTTTTTTCCCAACCCATAAATGAGTGAAGACCGCCAGCCGAATGAATAAGATCATGACCCGGCCTTATATAAAGATGATATGTATTCCCTAAAATCATACCAATATCTAATTCGATTAAAAATTTAGGATCTATTGTTTTAACCGCACCAGCAGTTCCAATGGGCATAAATACTGGGGTCTTAAAAGTGCTATGGTGGGTACTAATTTCAGCCGAGCGAGCAGAGGTAACAACATCCGTAGCTACTAGATTAAAATTCATTTAAAAATAATATTAAATGCTTCAACAACATGAGATACAGAATGCAATTTAATTCCTTTAGGTTTTTGCTTTAACCTGTTTACACTTGTTTTAGGAGCAACAACTTCAGTAAATCCAAGCGCTATTGATTCATTCAATCTATCTTCTAGCCTTGTAACTGATCTTATTTCCCCGCCAAGTCCAACTTCACCAATCAAAATAACCGAATCTTTAATTAATTGATCCTTATCGCTAGATGCAAGTGCAGAGATTACAGATAAATCTGCAGCGGGATCATTGATTTTTAATCCCCCAACCAGATTTACAAAAACATCTTTCATACCCATTTTATAACCCATTCTTTTTTCAAGAACTGCCAAAAGCATCGAAAGTCTTTTAAAATCAAAGCCATTGACGTTACGTTGAGGTGCGCTGAAATTAGCAGTAGAAACAAGCGATTGGATCTCAACTAAAATAGGTCGAGTTCCTTCTAGGGAAGGAAATATTGTTGAGCCTGTAATATCAATTCTTCGTTCAGCTAAAAATAGTTCAGAAGGGTTTTTTACCTCATCCAATCCATCAGTTGTCATCTGAAAAATTCCAACTTCATTGGTCGTTCCAAATCGATTTTTTACAGATCGTAGTATTCTATGATCATGGCGCTCATCACCTTCTAAGTACAAAACAGTATCAACCATATGCTCTAGCATTTTTGGTCCAGCAATAACACCTTCTTTTGTTACATGGCCAATAACTAAGATTGCGATCTTTTCATCTTTAGCTAATTGTAGCAATTTTTGGCCACACTCTCTAATCTGCGATACAGATCCTGGAAGTGGATCTATATTTTCGCTAAAAATAGTTTGAATAGAATCAATGATCAATAGTTCAGGTTTTAATAAAGTTACATGATTTAATATTTCATCAATTCGATTTTCTGAAGATAAATGTATATTAGATGAAAGAACTTTAAGTCGCTTAGCTCTTAAGGCAATTTGGTCTTCACTTTCTTCTGCAGATGCGTACAGAACATTTTGATTAAATGGGGATAATATTTGAAGTGCAAGTGTAGATTTTCCAATTCCAGGGCTACCACCCAATAAAATCATTGAACCGCTCAATACTCCTCCGCCTAGAACGCGATCTACTTCTTCTATTCCAGTTGATATCCTCTGCGCTTCATCCTTATGTAGAATATCCTCAAGTAAATGAGTATCCTTTTTCTTTCCGCTAAGATTCGTTTTCTGTTTTTTTGAAACTTTATACTCACTTAATGTTCCCCATTCTTGGCAAGATGGGCATTGGCCATTCCATTTAGGAAAGTCCTGACCGCAAGCAGAGCATAGATATACGGTTTTAGATTTATTTACCATATTATTGTGAGAGAATTTGTTTTGTTGTAAGGAAGATAAATAGAATTAAATCAATAAAACTACCAATCATATCCTAAAGAAACATACCATTGAGGTTTAGATAGGCCTGATTCAGTCCAATCGTATGCTGCCTCAATTCTCCATGGTAAAAAGATGGGAATTTTGATTCCATATCCAATCGTACGTACCCATGGTGAAAAATCGCTTGATAGATTGTTTCCATACTTTGACTGAAGAAGAGAATAGTTTGTAAACTCTCGAGAATCATCCCACGCTGCTCCTACATCCATAAATACATGACCCAAAATATTTCCAATCGTCATTGGAAATGGAAAACCTATCTGTAAATATTGAATTAAAGGAAATCTAAATTCTAAATTAGTTAAAATAACATTTTTCCCAACTCTCTCGGAAAAACGTGCCCCTCTCAAAGGGTAAGCAAATTCTGAAAAATAGATATCTTGTAATAAGGACTCATTTTGACTATCTAAAATTACATTTCTCCAGCGCCATTCTTGCGTTAATGCATCATCTACTCCATTAGTAGTGCCTGTTCCCCAAAGCCAATTTTGCATACCTCCAAGGAAGTATTTTTGAGGATTTTTTCCTGTACTATTTCCAAAAAATAATCGACCGGCAAAAGAATAATATCTATTCAACATAAAATACTTACGTAAATCAATTTTTAATTTTTGAAAGGAGATTCCTTTTTTGCCCATTGCTGGACTAAGCTCAAAGGTGGTGTTCTGTCTAAATCCATCGATTGGACCCAAAAAACCAAAAACTGAATTATCAAAAACATAGCTTAGTGTTGGGTTAAGAGCAACAAACCCATCGCTACTGACAACAGTATTGCTAGTTTGATAAGGATCAATTGCAAAAAGCTTATAATCTAGATTATGCATTACAACGCCAAAATCTATTCGATTGAATTTATTTAAAGGCCTGGATGCAATTCCTGATACACCGTAATGCCTCATTCTTGCTGTTAGATCAACAGGATATCCATATTGGTTATAGTAGCCACCTGTCAAAAAGAAATCAGCCTGATGAAATAAAGTAAAATAATAATTGGTTCTATTCTTCAAATAAGCGTAATTCAAATAATAATCGCTATTTGAGAGAGAAATCTGCGATTCAAGAGCAAGAGAAATTTGATGATCACCCATAAGATCGCTAAAGTAAAAAATCAATAACCCTTGATGGCCAAAAACATTATTGTAGCCATATTGACCTTGAGCAACGTCAAGGCTAAACTGAGTTTTATATGCTTGCGGTATGTAATCACCGTCTTCTGTTTGAGATGGAGTAGTTCTATTGGTAGTTTGGTTTTGATTTTGAACGGTTTTATTATTATAGGTTTCATATTCTAATGCAAAAATATGCCTAGAATAATCCGATTGATTAGAGTCACTTCCTCTCCATTTATCTTTTCGTAAATCTGCTAACTCTTCTATTTTATCAGTATTTTTATTTTTATAATAATTTGTTGGTTTTATTTCAGTTTTTTCTAAATCAAGAGGATTATTTAATCTATATACATCCCATCCTCTGCTAGAATATCCTGAAAATACCATTGTATCATCATATTTATTTAAACTCAATTGAAAGATGCCAGTTAGAAGGTTGGTGACAACTGTTGATTGCTTGCTATTAAAATCATAGCGGAAAAGATTCCAGGTGCCGGAAGAATCAGCAGTATAAAATAGCGCATCTTTAGTATTTGAAAATACGGGATAGTTTTCATCAAAATTCGAATTTGTTATCTGATTGATATTTTTTGTATTAACATCAATCACATAGATATTTTTGTTTTCATAATCGATTGATAGCATATCCTCGGAATTTGTATTCTTGCGCTTAATACTATTTCCTCTATCTGAAACAAAAGCAATGCTGCTTTCGTCAGAGCTCCAGCTAGGCTCAGAATCAGAATAAATATCATTAGTTAGATTGAAATGTTGTTTAGTTTGAATATCGTATATATAAATATCGCTGGCACCATTATCATAGCCAATGAAAGCAAGCTTATTTCCTGAAGGGCTCCAAGACGCGCTAAAAACACCATCAAGGTCAAAAGGAATCTTTTCTTTATCGCCAGAGTCTACATTGACTAAATATAAAGCATCGCTAGAGCCGGATTTAGCTGCAAATACAATTCGTTTACTATCAGGAGACCAGCTAATGCCGGGTTGTAAAAATTTCAATTCTTCAAAATCTAATGATCTGCTTCCCTTAATTAATTTTTTTATTTTTTTACCGGATACGGCATCAATTAAATCGATATCAAAATAACTTAAATTATTTGTAAGAAATGCAATTTGACCTCCATCTGGAGAAATTGATGGTGAAACATTGTATACATTATTTTCCTTTTTGTGATCTGTAAGTCTTTTTGCAATATCTTTGACCTCATCCCTACCTGCTACATCTGGATAAAATTCTTTTTTGATATATTTATGCCATTGCTCAGTTAATTCTTCAAAGTCCATTCCAATCGCACTCTGAAATCCTTTTTCTGCGCTACGCAATCTTTTCATAGATTGAAAAACCTCACCAATCTTTTCACGGCCATATTTTTTTGCAATAAATCTCCAAACTGATTGTCCTCCTTTGTAGGCTAAGAAATATTCTAATTCTTTGACAGTGGGAATGCGCTCATTTATTGCTAGATCCCGAATAATCATATCAGCTTCAGTATCCCAATTAGAAGAAAGGTATTCTGCTAATCCTTCGTTTGCCCATAATGGCATACTCCATGTTACTTGCCCACTAGCAACATTTTGCATCCTTCCCCCATAAATAAGATCATTGATCATTGCATGGACAAGCTCATGGTGAATAACGTGACGAAATGCTTTATAGTCTCCTTCAAAAGGAATGACAACGCGATTCTTAAATAGCTCAGTTACACCGCCAATGCCTTCCTGCATATATACACCAACAGCGTTATTCTGCTGAAATTCATTATGTGAGTGATATACAATGATTGGAACTCGTTTTTTTAAGTTCCATCGTAAATGCTTCCCTATTTGTTCATAAGCTTCATTTGCTGCTTCAATTGTAAAGGTTGCAAGCTCGATTTCATCTCCATAATAATAAACATCAAAATTTGCCGATGATATAAAATTCCAATCGAACTCTCTATACTGTACTTTATTTTGACCAAAAGATTGGGCATATAAAGAGTAGCTCAAAGCAAAAATAATAGTAAATAGAAATCTTTTCATTATTATAGTAAAACCAAATTTAGATTTTTTGTTCCCTAAACTTCGAAGATATAGGGAAATATTGCAAATAATTTACAAAATATTATTATTCTTTGATGATTGACTGTCCTCTAATGAAAATATTAGTTTACACCTATGGATTTGCCAGTATATTTTATATCCGACATTCATTTGATGTTAAAAAGAACAGAATCTGAGGTAAGAAGACAAAAAGTCTTATTTAGTTTTCTTGATCATGTCAAAAAAACAGGGGGTACTCTTATAATCAATGGAGACTTGTTTGATTTTTACTTTGAGTACAAAGATGTAATACCAAAGGTTTATGCTCCTTTTTATTTTCAAATTTTAAAGCTAAGAGAATCTGGAGTCAAAGTTCACTACGTATTGGGTAATCATGACTTTTGGGTTATGGATTTTATAAATGATACTTTGTTTGATAAAGTTTACAATAGTGATGTAAAAATGAAAATTGGGGAAAAAACATTTTATATCACACATGGAGATGGGTTTTTATCATGGGATAGGAGCTATAGGCTATTGAGAAGAGTTATTCGTTCGCGTTTATTTATTTGGTTTTACAGATCGCTCCATCCTAGAATAGGGTATGCCTTTGGTAGTTGGGTATCTAAAAAAGGTGAGCATTATGAGCATAGTGAACAATATAATCAACGAATCTTAGATGAAATGAAAATCCAAGCAAAACCATTTATTGATGATGGTTGTGATTATTTTATTTCTGGTCATTACCATCAAGCAAATGAATTAATAATGAATCCAGGGAAACTTGTTATACTTGGTGATTGGCTAAGTTTTTTCTCTTATGCAAAATATGATGGGCAAGATTTAAATCTAAATTATTGGGATAATGATGAAAAAAAGTAAGCTGATCATTATCTTTTTATTTACTTTGTTTTTCTTTGATGGCTGCTCAACAATCAAGAGGTTTCTTCCTTCAAAAAAGTCTAGCGATGATATTTCTTATGAGTTGATTGAGAATTTAAGCACTGCCTTTAGTGAGGGAAAACTGCAAGCTCTTGAAGAAATGATTGCAATTTATAATGACACCAATCAACCATATGATGTAAGAATGGCCGCAGGTGTAGCATTGGCAGAAACTCAACACCCTACAGCATTAAATGCATTATCGGACGCTGTTGGGGAGGCAGCGGCTCTTGATGTAACATTTATGATTGGCTCTATAGAATTATTGGCTCAATTTAGAGATGACCCTAGAGCTGCAGATGCTATGATAAGCGCTATGAATAAGGTTGAAGAAAAAACAAATGAGCTTGAGCTTTCTCTTGTAAAAAATCTTAATAAAGTTCGTACCAAAGATCAAGTCATGGCCCTTCTTGATCTTTATGAAGTGAGTAGAAGTAATTTTAATCGAACTGAAAAGCTTTTAACTGAAACATTAGGTGCATTGGGTACTGATGAAGTCGTACCCATCCTAACACAAATTTCTCGAGATCCTTTTGTGAAGTTAGGAATTCGTAATAGAGCTCTAGAGATCTTAGGGAAAAAAGACCCTTCTCAGGTAGCAGGTGCATTTGCTGAGCTTTTAGGCGACCCAGAAACCAATCTGGAAGTGAGAGATTTTGCTCTTAATACAATGAGGGGTGTAAAAGAAGAGAATTTAGTTTTAGCGCTTTTGCAAACCTATCGAACAGGCAAAGATCAATATTATAATATATTGAATACCCTTCTAGAAGCTCTAGGAGAGTTTGATGACCCTCAAATAAGAAAGGCTGTCATTGAGATAGCGAGAAATGATAGCTACCCTCTAGAAATTAGAATTAAAGCTATAGAAAAATTAGCTGATATTAGTGATCAATCCGTCATTCCTTCCTTAATGCCAATTTTATCGGATTATAATCAATACAAACTGCATCCTGCAATTATTCAAACTGTTAAGAATCTTGGAGCTTATGCTTTATTTGAACAAGAAATACATAGAAGAACATTTGAAGCTCATAAACAAGCATCTGTTTTAAATGACTAGGCTTCTATTTATTTATCTTCTTCTTGCTGGAATAATATTTTCTCAAGAAATAGACTCTGCAGTAGTTGATTCAAACGATTCATTAGGTGTTGCTATGCAAGAGCCTGACTCTACTTTTATAGATACGTTACAAAGCCCAACTATTATAATTCCAGCATCGATTGATACTATAAGCCAGGCTGATGCCGTAGAAGAATTTGACTCTTCAATGACAAATAAATCTCTTCCTCCAATGAGAGATCCTGAAAATAAAGTTGTTCAAAAACTTGATTCAGGTGAACCATTCTTTGAAATAAAATCAAGTATTGACGTGCTGCGGCAGCAAGTGGACTCTTTAAAAAAGATTATTTCTGTATATGAAGAAGGAAAAGGGGCAATGCCAAATATTAATGAAGAGCTGCTAAACCTAATCAAGATACCTCAATTAAGACATCGAATTGAGCTTCAAAATGGAACTGTAGTAAATGGGGAGATTATAGAAGAGGATGATCTTGGGATAGTGATTCAAACTAGCATTGGTCAACTTGCAATTGAAAAAGAGAAGATTATTGATATAGGTGAAGATCTACCTCCAGCAGCTAAGGTTGAATTGATCAATGAGCCATTTGTAGACATTTACCCTGACCGTGAAGAAATAGTAGGTACAATTAAAAATGTCGGTACAAAACGAGCAGATTTTGTTAGGGTTATTGCAAATTTATGGTCTCCCACAACTCAGCTTGTATATCAAGATTCGGTTTTTATTTCTGGTCAAAACACCAAATACTACACAGGAATCAATGCTAAAACTTCTCTTGACCCTGGCTCAACTAGCGAATTTAGATTAGTGGTCCCCACTAATAATGAAAATATATCCTACAGGACTTTTGAAGTAAGATGGGAATCTTATAAATAATTTAAAGTAGTTGCGTTTGATAGATATCATGGATTCTTATAAGACCAAGGCAGGTATTAGATTTATCCACAACTGGCAATACGGAAATTTGCGATTCTCTATTTTCCATTAGAGAAATAACTTCTGATAAAGAAGAGTCAACCTTGATTGCAATAGGTTCACGCGACATTACCTCATCGATTTTACTATTATCTATATCTGTGTTTTGAGCTAATGATCGTCGTAAATCACCTTCAGTGATAATACCCATTAGAATATTATCTTTACCTAAAACTACGGCTGCGCCTTGAGGCTTTTCGGTCATTTTGATTACAGCGCTACGTAGATTATCATTGCTATTAACTACAGCAACTTTATCAATAGGCTGCATAATATCCTTTACTTTAAGCTTGAGGCGCCTTCCAAGGTCACCGGCAGGATGAAGTTTAGCGAAATCTTCTCTTTTAAAATTTTTATGAATCATTAATACAGCTGCTAGAGCATCTCCAATAGCGAGTGTCAATGTTGTACTAGAAGTAGGGACGATTCCTAATGGATCAACCTCCTTAGATACCGAAGCATCTAGCACCAAATCCATTTCATTTGTTAAAACTGAATTCATATTCCCTAAAATACCAATCAAAGGTGAATTAAATTCTTTTAAAATAGGAATTAACCTAACAATTTCATCCGTTGCCCCGCTCTTAGAAATAAGAATGGTTGGATCCCCAGGAGCATAAATACCAAGATCTCCATGGACAGCTTCAGCAGGATGAAGAAAAACTGCTTTATTACCAATACTGCATAAGGTCGCAGCAATTTTTTGAGCAATAAGCCCTGATTTACCCATACCACTAATTACAATCTTTCCTGGGTGGCTGGTAATAATCTCACAGGCCATTTCCATTTTATCTGAAATTCGGTCAGCTGCACTTATCATTTGCTCTGCTTCTCCAACAAGAACATTTTTCGCTACAGCTTTTAAATCATGATTGCTCATTTATTCCTTCTAGCTTTCATTTAGAATCTTGACCATTAACGCATTTTGTGCATGCATTCTATTCTCTGCTTGATCAAAAACTATCGAATTTGAAGACTCCATTACTTCATCCGTGACTTCGCGATCTCTCTCTGCAGGCAAGCAATGCATAAAAAGAGTATCTTTATTAGTCGATTCCATCATTTTTGAATTGACTTGAAAATTGCTAAATATTTTAGATCGCGATTCAGCTTCATCTTTTTGTCCCATTGAAGCCCAAACATCTGTATAGATTACATCAGCTCCATTAACTCCACTAACTGTGTCATGAGTAATCTCAATAGTTGAAATTGATGACTCCTGAGCTAATTTTACTGTTTCTTTATCAGGTCCATACCCCTCAGGACACAAACATGTAAAATGTAATGGTATAATAGAAGCGAGTCTTAACCATGAGTGGACTATGTTATTTCCATCTCCAACATAAACAATTTTGATACTATCAATATTTTTCCGGTGTTCGTATATAGTCAAAATATCCGCCATTATTTGACAGGGATGATTATAATCCGTTAAACCATTAATAACAGGGACTGAAGAATTCTGTGCTAGTTCAATGATATGCTTATGATCAAACAACCGCGCCATAATTATATCATTATATCTACTTAAAACTCTTGCGATATCTTTAACAGCTTCTCTTTTTCCAATACCAATATCATTTGGTCCTAGGTAAAGCGCATGCCCGCCCAGCTGATAAAAACCCGTCTCAAACGATACGCGAGTACGCGCGGAAGGCTTTGCAAAAATCATCGCAAGAGATTTGCCAGAAAAAGGCATGTAATCATTATTTTTCACGCGTTTCTTTAAATCAATAGCAAAATCTAAAAATTCATAAATCTCTTTCTGATCAAAATCTGTTATATGGATAAAATCTTTTTTCATTATTGAATTTATTTTCCATCCATTAGAAGTTTAAACAACTTTGAACCTGATGGAAGCACCAGGGTGGTCTTGTCATCCACAACTTTCTTATAAGCATCAAGCGTACGAACAAATTCGTAAAATTTAGGATCAGCAGAATAAGATCTAGCATAAACCTGAACAGCTTTTGCATCTCCCTCACCCCTGATTCTTTCAGCTTCTTTATAGGCATCAGCTAAAATGATTGTTTTATCTCTATCTGTTGCGGCTCTAATTTTTTGAGCTTCTTCTTCTCCTTCGGATCTAAATTTATTTGCCTGTCTTTTTCTTTCAGCTTCCATACGAGCATAAATAGACTCTTCATTTTGTGATGGCAAATCAACACGACGTATTCTTACATCTAACACGGAAATACCATAGGATAAAGTGGCTTCATTGCTCGCCTTGGTGACAACATCCATGATTTCTTCACGATTCTGTGTAATGATTTCAACCATATCATGAGTACCTAGCTCCCTTCTTAGCTCAGAATAAACAATATCATCCATACGACTTTTCGCAGTTGGAATAGCTTGAACTGTTTTTAGAAATTGCAAGGGATCTACTATTTTCCATCGAACATAGTTATCAACAATCAGGGTTTTTTTATCCTTGCTTAGAATTTCTTCAGGTGGAGAATCGTACTCTAATAGTCGATCATCAAAGGTGATTTTTTCTTGAAAAGGAAATGGAAGTTTTACATTAATTCCTGGTTTGGTAACTGTTTTTACGGGTTTACCAAGCTGGAGAATTACAACTTGGTTGGTCTCGTCAACGATAAAAATTGAGCTAAATCCAACTAACAATAAAACTGGCGTTATAAAAGTAAATAGTTTTTTCATGATTACTTCCCCTCTTTTGCTTTAAGGTTGAGAAGGTTGATTAGATTGCTACCTTCTTTTCCATCCGGAACAATTATTTTTTCCCGGTTAGATAAAATTTCCTCAGCAGTTTCTAAAAACATTCTTGTTTCTGTTACGGCTTTAGATTTTCTGTATTCTTTCAAAACTGCATTGAATTTTGATACATCTCCTTCGGCTCTTGCAATTCTTGCCTTTTTATATCCCTCTGCTTCTCTAATCTCTGCCTGTGCTTGACCTCTGGCTTTTGGTATAACATCATTTCGATAACCTTCAGCTTGATTAATCATCCTGTTTTTATCTTCTTTTGCAGAAGCCACATCCTTGAATGCTGAAATTACTTGTTCTGGAGGACTTACATCTTGCAATTGGACCGCGACAACCAAAATTCCAGTATTATATTTGTCCAATATAGCTTGGATTAATTCTTTTGATTCTTCCTGAATCATAAATTTCCCAGAGGTAAGAGCTTCATCTATATTGTGACGCCCAACAACTGTTCTTAATGATGCTTCAGAAGCCTGCCTAACAGTTAGTTCAGGTTCAATAAAATTAAAAGTATACGCAACAGGGTCTTTGATTCTATACTGAACAATCATTTCAGCATCAACAATGTTTTCATCTCCTGTTAACATCAAACTCTCCCTTGCTATGGTTTGATATTGATTTTTACCAACTGTTCTGAAGCCAATTTCAATTCTTTTTACTTCGGTAACCTTTGGAGTGCTAACTTTTTCAAATGGATATGGAAAATGATAATTGAGTCCAGATTGAGCCGCCCTTGAGTACTTTCCTAGCGTCTGAACAACACCTACTTGATCAGGGCCTACAATATAGATTCCACTTAATAGCCATAAAACCAGTAGAATACCTACAAGCGGAAATGCGCCTAGTGAAATCTTAGGAACTTTGATCTCTTGATCCCCAATAATAATTCGTTTATAAGACAT
>JAYZHP010000011.1:0-6601 GCA_036166415.1 Fidelibacterota bacterium
AAGAAGAAGCTCCAGCGGAAGAAGAAGCTCCAAAAGATGAAGAAGCTTCAGCTGAGGAAGAAGCTCCAGCGGAAGAAGAAGCTCCAAAAGAGGAAGAAGCTCCAGCGGAAGAAGAGGCTCCAAAAGAGGAAGAAACACCTGCTGAGGAGCAAGAATCTAAATAATTTTTTTCTGGAGAGGTGGCCGAGTGGTTTAAGGCGCTCGCCTGGAACGCGAGTTGGGTTCACGCCCTCGCAGGTTCGAATCCTGTCCTCTCCGCTAGATTACAAAAATAATATTTTGTAATTTTAGTATATGTATTCAAAGTTATTAAAGTTTTTATTTTTAATAGTATTTATTCTATTCTATTCTTCTTGTCAAAAAGAGAAACCTCAAGATCATTCTAAATTATTTTTTAAAAGTATTACTGTATTTGATTTAGACATATTAGCAACTAATTCAACTGCTGATGAAAAGATAATTCATGCTGCAAAAATTATGGCTCAGTATTTAGATAATGATGAGGATGGAGTTGTTGATAACAAATTAGTTCATGATATGTTAATTTCCCGAAAAGCAACTTTGGTTATGTTTAATAATGAGAATGAAGCTGAGAGCGCTTGGAGGTCTGGTAAATACGACTTTCCTGAAAATGCTCAAGCCTTATTTGATGAAGAAACTATCCCTTCATTTGATAAAAACTCTACTAATAGACGGTTTGATGCAACCCTAGAAGAGGTACTTCATTTAATTACACATGAGGGTTTTTCTCAAGTATATGATGAGCTTAGAGAAGTGAGAGGGTCTCTTATTGCAAATGCAATGGATATAGCAAGAGGAGGATATTTTCTAAATCCTCCTTCACAATATCCATTAAATGCATGGTATAGTTACGATGATATAACCTGTACTTACGATTGTATGATTGTTGAATATTTTTATTGGGCGCTAACTAGTATCTTAGGTGCTCAAGCTTATCCTGGTAGGTTTGATGAAATAGGACATGAATGGAAATTAAACACTTTGGAAAAGATTAGATCTGGTGATATTCTTATTTATTCCCTAATGACTGATAGTAAGTTTAATTTACCAAAAGTTCTTCCAGATAATAATTATAATGCTATTAATTTTGTAATCAAACTGAACAAGTAATATGAAAAACTATTCATATATAAATATATTTGAAAAATATTTTACTCTAACAGTATCATTTTTTCTTGTTCTCCTACCTTCAGTTGAAGTTGTTGCTAGAATTTTTGGAGGTACTGCTATTACAGCCTCTTCAGTTTTAGTACAGCATTTAACATTATGGATAGGCTTTGCTGGCGCTGTAATTGCTGCACGTAGAAATAGATTGCTCTCTCTTACGTCCACTCCACTATTTAGTTTGGAAGAGAGTATTGATTGGAAAAATTATATAGCTAAAACTGTATCTATTTTTGTGGTGCTTTGTCTTGCATATGGAGCCTGGGATTTGATTAAAATTGAGAAAGCATATCCATTCAATATACATCCATTATTTCCAAGGTGGGGAGCAATGCTTATTATGCCTTTAGGTTTTCTTCTCATTGCTATTCATATGCTTCAAAATTCCTATGATAAATGGATTCCTCGTTTTTATGTACTAATAACTTTACTTTTACTTTATTTCTTGTTTTCTTTTGATCTTTTTAGAGAGAGTTCTTTACCCATTATTTTTGTTGTAATCTTTTTATTTTTTTCACTTTATAGAGGCGCTCCTATTTTTATAGGTCTTGGAGGGTTAGCTGTATTATTCTTCTGGAGAGATTGGACTCCTTTATCGGCTATTTCTGCAGAAGCTTATCGGATTGTAGTTTCACCTACATTACCTACAATACCATTATTTACCTTAGCAGGTTATATCCTTGCTGAGAGTAATGCATCTGAACGTCTTGTTAAGTTATTTCGCTCACTTTTTGGATGGATACCAGGTGGCACTCCGGTTGTTTTGGTTCTCTTATGTGGTTTTTTTACGGCCTTAACCGGTGGTTCGGGGGTAACAATTTTAGCGCTAGGTGGTTTATTTTTACCTCTATTAATTAAAGAAGGCTATTCAAAAACATTCTCACTTGGCCTAGTAACTGTTGCAGGTTCATTAGGCTTATTATTTCCTCCAAGTCTTCCATTGATTCTCTACGCACTTACAGCTGGTATTTCTGTTAAAAGCGTTTTTTTAGCAGGTTTACTACCTGGATTATTAAGAGTAATAATCGTAAGTGGATGGGCCGTTTATCAAGGTCGCTCGCAATCTATAAATCGACATCAGTTTAAATTAGAAAATATTAAATCTGCATTTAGAGATGCAAAATGGGAAATAGTAATACCAATTTTTATTTTATTTGGTATTTTTGGTGGCTATACAACTCTTGTTGAAACCGCAGCTATAACAGTTATTTATGTTGTGATTATTGAAGTCTTAATTTATCGAGATCTATCTTGGAAACAGTTAATTGGTATTAGCTCAGAGTGCGGTACGTTAATTGGAGGTGTTTTAATAATTTTAGGCGTAGCAATGGGGTTGACAAGTTATTTGGTTGATGCTCAAGTTCCTCTGCATTTACTAGACTGGGTTAAAGGAAATATTTCTTCAAAATTTGTCTTCCTGATAATGTTAAATGTTTTTTTACTTGCTATTGGATGTATGATGGATATTTTTTCAGCAATAATTATTGCAGTTCCACTAATTGCGCCTATAGGTGCTTATTTTGGAATTGACCCCATACATTTAGCAATTATCTTTATTGCTAATTTAGAATTAGGTTTTTTAACACCTCCTGTAGGTATGAATTTATTTCTTTCTGCTTATCGATTTGATGAGGATATGCCAACAATATATCGGTCAACGATACCATTCTTCATCGCCATGCTTATTAGTGTGATAGCGGTCACTTATATACCAATTTTATCTACTTGGGCGTCCAATTAACAAATAATTCTATTTTCTTGCTTGAATAGAGAATAAAAGTTTAATTTCTAAAAAATTTACAGGAGTGCCATTAACATAACGCTAACGGTTGATTCGTTTCTCAGATAAACATAAACATAATTATCCCATTGTGGGAGAGGACTTTTTATGAAACGTATATTTTCAATTGTGGCGGCTCTTCTGTTCTTCAGTAGTCCGTCAATTAATGCTCAAAGTGATGCAGGTGCAATTTTTCTCCTGATATCCCCTGGTGCACGAGCCGGAGGTATGGGAGAGGCTCAGGTTGCAGTAGCGAATGACGCATATGCTAGTTATTGGAATCCTGCTGGATTAGCATTTCAAGAAGGATCAGAACTAGCGGTAATGCATGTGAATTGGTTACCTAGCTTAGCTGATGATATGTATTATGAATTTTTAGGTTTTCGTAAGCAATTTCCTACGTTAGGAACTTTAGGTGGGCATTTAATTTATCTTAATTTAGGTGAACAAGTTCGCATGGATGAATATGCACAATATCAAGGCACATTTACCTCATATATGATGGCTGCTGCAATGTCTTATAGTACACAATTATCACCTTCTTCTTCTTTCGGTATGAGCGCTAAACTTTCGTACCAACACTTGGTCGAACTAGGTACTGGTTCGGAAAAAGGCAAAGGCACTTCAACTGATTTTGGATTTGATTTAGGGTATATGAAAAAAGGGTGGTTAACTCCACAGCTTGATATGGGTGTAACAATGACTAATGTTGGACCAAAAGTATCGTTTATTGATCCAGATCAAGCTGATCCTCAGCCAACCAATTTAACTTTTGGTTTAGCCTATAAAGCTTTTGAAAATGAGCAAAATAGTTTTACTCTAGTTTATGATGTTGATAAGCTATTGGTATCTTCATATCCTGATATGGATTGGGATGGTGATGGCGCGGTTGGAGGATACGATAAAAATGGTAAAGTCAGTTTAAAAAATAATGATTATAATAAAAATGGCAAAATAGAGATCGCGCATAAAGACCCGCTTTATAAAGCTATATTTACATCTTGGTTTGATGATTGGTTGCTTGGGGGTGATATAGACAGGGCACCACCTGGAGAAGACTCTGATCGTATTATAGGTGGCTGGGAATGGGCAGGTGATGCCAATGGCAACGGTTCAAGAGATGCTGATGAAATGATTAATACAGCAACTAAGTATGGCGCTGTATTTGGTGATAATAATTGGGGCAATTATAATGAATGGGGACAAAAGGAAGTTGGATCTGCAAAAGATAGATCCATACAAGATGAATTGGATAAGCTTGTCCATAATTTAGGTATGGAATTTTGGTATTCATCCTATTTTGCTCTTCGAACAGGATATTATTTTGACAAAACTGGAAAAATTTCTAATCCTACATTTGGTGTAGGTTTTCGTTTCTCAAATTATGGTTTTGATTTCGGATATACATCAGGAGCAGTTGGTCATCCATTGACCAATACTATGCGCTTTTCGATGAATATGCAATTTTAATCCTAGAGATTTTGATGAAATTTTTCAGTTGCATACTCGCAGCTGTTACTACATTATTTTTATTGAGTTCAGCTAGCGCTCAAATAACTGGTGATCTTAAAATTGCTTTTATTCGTATTTCTTTTGAGAAAACTGTTTACCCAGGGTTTACCGGCAATGGAGACTATTTATTAACTTCATCAGATATTTGTGGTAAATATCTGATTGACCCACCACCGCATGATAAGAATTATTTTTCATCACATATATTAGCTGTCAATAATTATTTCAAAAAAGTTTCACATGGTAATTTTGGAATTGATGTAGAAGCATCAAAAATTTACCCAAGTAAAAATACATCAAGCTATAAACTTAGTAAATCCATGAATTATTATAATGAACTCGGTAAAGAAAATGAGCATGAATATCGAATTACAACCCTTCTTAAAGATGCAATAGAGAAAGCATATAATATTGATCAGATTGATTTTAATAATTTTGATCTAATTGCAGTTATTCACCCTGGTCTAGGACAAGATTTTAATTTACCATTTTTAGACCCAACGCCTGAAGATATACCCTCTACTTTTATCGATAAGGAAATGGTTTTAACTCACCTGAAGGGCCCTATTATCACAGGAGCATCATCTATATATAAAGGAATTATCCTACCGGAATCACAAAATCATCCACTTATGGATTCAGCTATATTTGATATTTTAACTGAGCCGTGTGATTTACAATACAGCATTACAGGTACTTGGGCACTCATGATAGGTTTTGCAGTGGGCCTACCGCCCTTATGGCAAATTGAAACTGGACAATCTGGTGTTGGTATTTTTGGATTAATGGATCAAGGTTCAAATAATGGAAGAGGAATTGTACCATCAATCCCAAATCCCTGGACTAGGATTTATGCAGGTTGGGAATTACCGGAAGTTTATAAAAATCCTCAAGAAATATCGCTAATTAATGGAAAACAAAATAGTATTGCAAAAATCCCATTAAGCGAAAGCGAGTATTTCTTAATTGAAAATAGAAATAATTGGTTTAGATATGGTGTAGGTATTGATTCAGCCCGTTTAAAAGTATGGGAAAGCACCAATAGCTATCCTAATTATGTGACAGTGCTGTTTGATTCTACCGGTATTAATAAAGACGAATATGGTGTAGTAAGAAGCATAAATAATTATAACATAGGTTTGCCAGCATCTGGATTATTGATTTGGCATATTGATGAAAATAGAATTAATGAAAATATTTCTGATTATAAAATAAATGCAAATATTGAAGCAAAAGCGATAGATATAGAAGAAGCTGATGGGGCTCAGGATATTGGATATATATCAAATTTACTAACTGATCCTTCTTCTGGCTATTGGGGTGATATGTGGTTTAGAGAGAACAGCCAATTTTATAGAGCAAACACTACCAATCAACTAGAGTTTTCACCTTATACGTATCCGAATACTCAAACAAATAATGGATATAGTTCTGGAGTTAATATAAATAACATATCTAAGACCGATACATTAATGTCGTTTGAGCTCAGCAGTTCATATAATTCAAAATTATTTGACATAATAAATAAATCTATATTATTTCAATGGGATATAGATCAAGATGGAAAATTAGAATTTTTTGGTACAGGGGATAGCTTATGGTGGTCAAATAGCCTAAATGAATTAATTACATTTAAAGAAAATTTGAATGATAAAATTCAAGTGTGCATTGCTAATAATACTATTCAAACTGCGATTGCTGTAATTGAAGAGCTTAATAGTTCATATAATATTATTTGGTACGAGTTTGATAATGAATTAAATAATTTTATAGTTGACTGGAATCATAACATAGAATCCACTAATGATTTAATTTTATTAGGCGCTGATAAAAATACTATATTTTTTTTAAACGATACGATATATTATCAATTAGACAAGAATGGGTTGAGCAAAATTCCATTCCCTGAGCATATTCTAGTTTATACAACATCGAATAATTCCAATATATTCTATAAAAATCAGAATCTAATTACAGATTATGGACAATCATCATTGTCCATTGATTTTACTTCAGTCTCATTGGCGGATCTTGATTTAGATAATAGCGTTGATATAGTTGCAATTGACAAGATTGGTAATATTCATGCATTTGATGAAAATTTAGTTTATAAAAATGGTTTTC
>JAYZHP010000012.1:0-7608 GCA_036166415.1 Fidelibacterota bacterium
GTTAAAACTTTGACATATGCATCGGGAGTATGAGCGTAATCAATAACTATATTTTTTTTATCTTTTGTTTTAAATAGCTCCATTCTTCCTTCAACAAATTTTATTTCTTCGATTCCTTTTTGAATTACTTTTGTATCAATATTTAATGCAATACCTATACTTGCAGCTGAAAGGATATTTTCCGCATTAAACTCCCCTATTAGTTTTGAATCAATATAGATAAGTTCATTTCCAGCTTTAATTGTTCCCTTTATACCAGTTAGAGCGCAGTCTAGTTTTTCATAATAAATGTCAGATTCATTATGTTTAGAAATGTTGAGTACTGGGGCAAGGGATTCTGCGCACATTTTATTACCGTATTTATCATCAATATTTATGATTGAGGTACCAGTTATTGGCATCAATCTAAATAGCTTAGATTTTGCTTTATAATATTCTTCAATATTTAGATGATAATCTAAATGCTCCTCAGAAAGATTCGTAAAAACTGCAATATTGAAATCAACATCAGCCACTCTAAATTGATCCAATGCATGAGATGATACCTCCATAACGACATGTGAAAAATTTCTATCAATTAAATCGTTAAATATCTTATGCAATGTAATAGGGTCAGGAGTGGTTAAGGTTTTTTGTTTTTCGAATCCTTTTGCAATGACTCCTAATGTTCCAATTTGGGCTACATTTATCTTTGCAGCTTTAAGTATTGAAAAAATTAATGATGCCGTTGTTGTTTTTCCATTGGTTCCAGTAATTCCAATAACATTTAATCTTTTTGAAGGGTGATTAAAGTATTCAGCAGCTATCCTGCTTGCTGCTAGCCTAGTATTGCTTACTTTAATATTGGGAACTGATAATTTACCAATATTTCTACCATTAGATATGATGGCTGACGCTCCATTTTCAATAGCTTCACTTATAAAATCATGCCCATCATTTTGAAGACCATTTATTGCGATAAAAAGGCTGCCATTTTTTACATCTTTAGAATTGGTACAGATTTTTTTTATATCTATCGATGGAAAAGCATTTTCATCTTGAGCAATATTTTTTATTAAAGAATTTAGTTTCACTAGTCTAGTCCCATAATACATAATGATCCAGGAACTTTCTTTGTTCCGGGAGATGGGCTTTGCCATATTACTTTTCCCGATCCGCTAAATTTTGGTCTTAATCTACTTTTTAAAAGAACTTTTTTTGCTTTTCTTATACTCATACCTCTAACATCGGGAGTGATAGTATATCCATCTTTATACGAATTATAATTATTTTGTGTACTTAAAGGGAGAGGAGTTGCGGTCTTTTTTGAAGCTATAATAGTTTTTTTATCTTTTATTAAATATTTATGATGCTTGAAAGAATCATCTAGATTAATAATTCTTTGTGCGATTCTTTTAAAAAGTGGCGCAGCGCCATATCCGCCCCAGTGCAAACCATGACTTGGCTCATCTAAAACTACAACCCCAACGATTTGCGGGTTTTCTAATGGGAAAAAACCAGCAAAGTTTGATATATATTTTTTTGAATATGCTCCATTCATATATTTGAGCGCTGTACCTGTTTTTCCTGCGACAGACCAGCCTTCAATATGAGCTTTATCACCAGTTCCTTCCTTAATTACCTTTGCTAAAATATCCTTCATTATTGACATAGTTTCAGCTTTAACTACCTGTCTAATTGGCTCAGGTTTAGCAGAAAAAATAACCTCACCTTTATAATCCACTATTTGTTTAACTATTTGGGGTTTTAACAATACACCACCATTAGCTATTGATGCATATGCTGAAGCGATTTGAAGTGCCGTTACACCAACCTCGTAACCAATTGAAATTGAAGCAGGTGATGTCTCGCTCCAATTGCGTTTTTGTCTTAATACTCCGTGAGATTCCCCTGGAAATGAAATTCCGGTATAAGACCCAAATCCATAATTTCTTGAAAAATTATACAATGGATCTTTACCTATTTTTTGCGCAATCTTAATCACGCCAACATTGCTAGAATTTGCAATGATTTGAGGAAAGGTAAGTACACCAAATTTTTCATGATCAGAAATTGTCCACCCATCAATAATAACTTTTCCTTCTTCACAATTAAATTCATCAGATAAAGATATTTTGCCGGATTCTAAAGCTGCGGTTGCCGCTACAATCTTAAATGTTGACCCTGGTTCAAATTGATCTGTAATAACCTTATTTTTTTGGTTTTCTAATGGGAAAATATTTGGATTGTTTAAATCAAAATCTGGTAATGAAGCCATTGCCAATATATTGCCATTTTGAGGATTCATTAATATTCCCATCGCACCCTTTGCATTAGATTCATCAATTCTTCTTTGTAATTCTTCTTGAAGAATACTTTGATATTCAATATCGATAGTTAGTTGAATATTTGAACCATCAATAGGATTTTTTATTGGAAAACTTGACTTATGATATTTACCTTTTTTCCCTGCAACATTTACTTGCTTTACAACCCACCCATTAGTTCCAGATAAAAACTTTTCAAACTGTCTTTCAATACCAACGAGACCGGAGTCGTCCGTATTAGTAAATCCAATAGTTTGACTAGCAATATTTGCATGCGGATATGACCTCCTGGACTTTCTTTCAGTAATTAATATCGGAATCTCTTTTTCTATTTTTTCACCTTGGGCTCTTATTATTTTTGACTCAAGCATTACAAAGCCACTTTTATTATTATTTAATTTTTTTTGATAATACTCAGTATCTCTCCCAGTAATTTCAGAAAGCGCAAAGGCGATTTCATTTTTATTTTCTATTTTTTCAGGGTGAGCACCTATTGAATAATGAATGATGTTTTTTGTCAATTGTACTTGATTCCTATCAAAGATATTTCCTCTTACAGCATTTAAAGGTTCCTGTTTCTGACTTTGACTAAATCCTATTTTTCTATAATAACTGCTATCCAAAACCATTATTTTGACCAACCTTAATGATAAGCCAATCCAAATCAAAATAAGACTACATGATACTAGAATAATCCGAGGTCTATATTTTCGATAGCTTTTAGTCATTTTGCTTGAGCTAAATCTTCTTGATCAATATAAATCATTATTGTTTCTGGCTTTGCAGGAACCATATCTAGCTCCGTTCTTGCTACTCTTGAAATTCTATCACCCCTAGACAGTCGTGAAATTTCTATTTCAAGTTCACTTAATGAATTTCTTAATTCTTTTGACACTTGTTTTTGAGTTTCAATATTAATCACTGTTTGATCTATCTCGGTATAGATCCATAGGTACATTATTAATCCAGCTATAGATAGAATAGAGCTAGAAAAGAAAATAACAGTTTGAATTAAGTCATTATTTTTTCGAGATCGACGTTTTTTGGTTGCTTTCATATTTATACTATTTTCTCCAATGCTCTTATTTTGGCGCTTCTAGACCGCCTATTATGATTTATCTCATCTGTGGATGGTGTCAACGGTTTTTTTGTTAACAATTGAACCTTGTTCTCTCTTTTTAATTGACGAAAAGAATGTTTGACTATTCTATCTTCAATAGAGTGATAAGAGATAATAACAAGCCTTCCTCCAATTTCTAGATAGTCTAAAAATATTTTGAGAAAGTTCATCAATCTATCAATTTCACCATTGACAGCTATTCGAATGGCTTGAAATACGCGGGAATGCGTTTTGTTTCTTTGATGTGGAGGGGTAGATTTTCGAATAGCCTCTTTCAAATCCATGGTTGAGGATAAATTTTTTATTTTTTTTATTGATTTTGAAATTCTTCTAGACCTTCTTTCTTCGCCGAAATTATAGATTATATCTGCGAGCTCTTTCTCAGTGAGCCTATTTATTATATTTACAGCAGTTTCACCTTTTGTTTGGTCAAATCTCATATCAATTAACGAATCTGTTTGATATGAAAATCCTCGATTTGTTGAATCTAATTGCAACGAAGAAATCCCCAGATCTAATAAGATACCGCTTGCTTTTGATAGGCTATTTGCTTGCATTATCTTGGGCAGATTATGGTATGATGAATGATGAAGTGAAATTTTATGTGCGGAGGATCTAAAACGTTCGTAGCATATTTCCAATGCTTTCGCATCACGATCAACCCCTATTAACTTTCCTTTGCTAGAAAGCTTTGAAAGGATTTGAGTGGCATGTCCACCAGCTCCAATAGTACCATCTATATAAGTTCCTTCTGGTTGGATATTCAGACAATTTAAAGCTTCCGTACTCATTACAGGAATATGCACATTTATTAGTTCCTGTAAGTTTTCCATCAAAATCAGAGTATTATTTTATCAGCGAGTTCATCAAATTCTGATGAATCAATTTTTTGTGCTTTTTTATCAACAGTAGAAAGATATATGGGATCCCATATTTCAATTTTATTTACCATTCCAATAATCAGAGCTTTTTTATTTAGATTGGCAAATTTAATTAAATCTTGATTTATTGCAACCCTGCCTTGCTTATCTAATTGAACAATAGACGCATATCTTACAGTGTTTCGTGTGAAGGATCGATTTATGCTAGATAGAGAAGATAGCTTCCTGAGCTCATTTTCTATGGATTGCCAAACAATCAAAGGGTATACCCAAATACACCTATCCATACCTCTGGTAGCTACTAGAGACCGCTCATTATCCTTGCTAAGAGTGCTACGAAATTTTGAAGGAATATTTATTCTTCCCTTGGCATCTAGCGCATAGCTATACTCTCCAATAAATGTATTTTTATTTAATGTCATACTTTAAATCTTTGGGATAATAACCCACAACCACCCACAATGTATATAGCTTAACCCACTATTGTCAACAATAATTATCAATAAATTATTGATCCAAATAGGATTAATTAAGATTTATAAATGAAGATATTGTTTTACTTTTTAGGGGAGAACCGTTGAATAGCTACGGTTCTTTCTGGTACTGAAATAATTATTCGAATTGGATAAGTATCTGAATCTATTATATTTAAACTAGATTCATTCAAGTAAAGATTTAATCCAGTAGATTGATTAAATTTTATATTAATATTATTATTGAAGCGATGTAGATGATTATCACCAATCGGTAAAACTTGCTCAGATTTGACTAGATCATCAGATTTAATTTCATACCACAAACGCTGATCTGTAGTAAGCATAATTGAATAAGGAGCAGTGGCTTTAAGAGCTTGTTTAGTTTCCGAAATTCTTACATAACTTTCTTGAAGCATTTGATCGCTAATGGGACCTTCTTCTTCAAAATCACTGATAAACTCTTTTGGTTTATTTGCTTCAACCTCTTTATTGATTGATAAAATAATATAAACCGCAAAGACCAGTGTTGAAATTATAAAGATGCTTTTAATTATATCTGTTCGAATAGAAAGTGATGGCCGCTTTCTCAAAATTGGATTTTTTTGTTCGCTTTCTTTTTTTATGTTATCAGTTTTATCATTCGAGAAGAGAGCATCAGCACTTATATCAAAACTTTCATCAATTTTCTTATCAGGGGTCTCTTCTTTATTTCCAATAAAAATTTCAAAATTTTCTAGAGCCTCTTCAGGGTTAGCTCCGATTTCCACCGCATATGCTCTAAGAAATAGGCGAACATATGTATATGGTAATTGATCGAATTTCCCTTTTTCAATAGCCTGTAGTGCAGAAAGGCTAATTTTAGTTCTTTTATGTATTTTTTCAAGCTCAATTCCTTTTTCTTCACGAATTAATTTGAGCTCATTATAAAATTTGGCCATTTAATCTTTGTTCTATCTAATTTTTTATTATTGTAAGGTTAAATATAATTTATTTTTTATTATTTTCTATTAGCAAGAATTACTAGCCTTTTAAATAGCTCTGATAGAGGTAGGCCCATTACATTGTAATAGCATCCATTTATACTACTAACTTGGCTTGAGAACCAATCTTGTATTCCGTAACTACCCGCCTTATCGAAGGGTTTATATTTTTTAATATAATATGATATTAAATCATCTGATAAGATATTTAGTGTTACATCCGTCATACAATAAAATGATTCATTTATTTTTTTATCATATTTTTGAATTGATACTCCAGAAAAAACTTTATGAGTTTTACCTGATAGCATCTTTAGCATTTCATGGCTTTCCGTTTTATCTTTTGGCTTTCCTAATATTTTATTGTTTAAGACTACGATTGTGTCTGCTCCAATAATATAATTATTTTTATAAGATAAAGATACTTTATTGGCTTTTTTTTCTGCACAAAGCTTTACATATCTTGATGGTTCAAGCTTTGCATCAAAATTTTCATCAATATTGCTTGGTACAATTTCAAAATTTAAATTGATTTTATTTAATATTTGCTCTCTTCTTGGGGACTTAGAGGCTAGAATAATTTTGCCAAGATTATTGAGTAAATTCATCTGATAATTGCAAGCCTTCCTATGTGGTTAATTTTTGTAATACTGTTTTGCGCTTTTACCTGATACAAATAGACCCCATTAGATAATAGATGACCAAAATCATCTCTACCGTCCCAATCAATAATTCCAAAACCTTGACTGAAAA
This sequence comes from Fidelibacterota bacterium, assembly GCA_036166415.1. GTDB lineage: Bacteria > Fidelibacterota > Marinisomatia > Marinisomatales > TCS55 > TMED108. Next base: position 6,517 of record JAYZHP010000012.1, read on the forward strand.
AACTTGATGGAAACGATTTAACTTTTAGACCCCCTAAGGTGTAAACATCGATTTTTACTTCACCATCTTGCGTTAATTCAAATGAAAATTGGGTATTCTCATAAAATGGGTTAGGGTAGTTAAGTACGTTTTTTAGTTCAAATTTATCTAATCCAACAATTGTTAGGTTTATTTGGACTTCACTTGGATTGTTGGCATTGTCCCATGCTTGAACTGAAAAACTTATCTCATCAAAATCTGGCTCCGGGTTATAGCTGGAGCTACCCATCGTCAAGCTATTTATATCATAAATAAATTTATCATTTAGAAATAGCTCCTTATCTAACAACTCATCATAAAGTATAAGCTCATGACCTTTTTCTCCAGTAATATTTATTCCACTAGGATCAGATATTCTAATTTTTAATTCACTATCTCTATTGATATGATCTCCACTTCTCAATAGACGGCCAGATTTTGTTTCAAAGGTAATAATTGGACCTTCTACATCAGATGATGGGCCTCCCGGAGTCAATAAAATATTTGAAACTGCACCAATTGCCTCTTGACCATTAGGATCAAATATATGAAACCTTATATTAGCGAAATCTTTTGAATATGAAATATCTTTAGGAACGCGAAACTTGGGTTGTATAATTCCATCTGAAAAAGTAAATGATCCTTTAAATAAATTAGCGCCACTTCGTTGAAATGAAATACTTTCTTGTTTTGAGCCATAGAAAAAATTTACAGATACTTCTTTTTGAGCATCTTGAAGCACTAAACTTCCAGATCCATTTCTTAGATCTGATGAAATATTTAACGTTCCGATTTCAAGAGTAGAAATTGTATCTGGATTAACATATGCATCTGAGATAATATTACCTGGAAGTGGTATCATCATTGCTGGATCTCCAAATAAGTGAAAGAGCTCCCCATCCGAGCCTCCCGTTTTTACAGATTGAAGTACTGATCCAATTGTTTTTGAAGTGATATTATTATTTTTAAATATTTCATTAAAAAGCCTATTTAAAAATTGAATATTGCTTGTAACGCTAATCCCTCTAGATGTGCTAATAACTGCTGAAGCAGCATCTAAAGGAGTTCTGATTA
>JAYZHP010000013.1:0-4302 GCA_036166415.1 Fidelibacterota bacterium
TCAATGCATTGGGTGTAATTAAATGGAATGAGCCATCATTCATTAAAGATATATTAGCCGGTAAAGATAAAAAATTTGGTAATAGCGATGATCTTTGGCATTTAAAATGGGGAGGAAAAGCGTTATCCGATTCTGTTGCTGCGGTTTATACATATAGCATCGATTCATTGCGCGCTGATAACCTTTCTAGTAGAACAATTTTTAATAGTAAATCTGAAGTGGTTTATAATTTGGATGAAAATGGAAAACCTAAACCTTTCAATATCAGGTATCCCGCAATTTTTCGTATGGGTGCATCATATAAAAAAGATGATTTATTAATTAGCACAGACCTCACAACTGGTTTTGAGAATAGACTGTATGCTAATTCCCGTTGGAGATGGGCAATTGGCGCTGAGTTATACCGATATCCCGTGATGCCGCTTCGTTTAGGTTTTGCATGGGAGGGTATGGATCGGACAGAACTTGGAATGGGAATAGGTTTTCATGGTGGACCTGTAATGGTTGATCTTGGCTTTTCATTCAAAAGTGGCATGTGGATACATTCAATGAAAGGATTTAATTTTTCTTTAGGGTTTACGATGACGGATTTTAAAGGTAGGAAAGAAAAAGAGACGCCTCCAGCCGACGGACCATCACCAGTCCCTGAAAATTCACTTCCTAGTGAGAATCAAGAACTAGATGAATCACTTCCGAGCGAAAACCAAGAGCAGGATTCCCCCGATCGAAAATAATACGTTCCCCATCCATGCCGCTACGATGGGTGAAGCAATCCCACTGTAGCCTATGGACATTCCAAGCTTGATGAATACATAATAAATAAAAATCACAAATATCCCCATCCCTGCGCCAAACGATAGTCCTCCTTTTGGTCGAATAACCACTAAGGGAATACCAAAAAGAACTATAATTAAATTTGTGAAGGCAAAGGAGATTTTAAATAAACGATCTACTTCCCATTTAGTAGTATCCACACCATTTTCTTTTAATTGTTTAATTCTAACAGAAAGATCCGCGTAGTTCATTTCATCGGGTTTTTTGGATTGCTGCGTGATATCATCAGGAGAAAAATTAAGGGTTAATAGTGTATCGCTTTTTGAGATGATTGTATTTTTTACAGCCCCATTTAAATCAAAATCTCGAATAGAGAAATTTTTTACATTCCAAACGTTTAAAGAGTCGAGCCATTTTATTGTTTTAGCATCCAATCTTTTGTTCACAATACCTTGATCAAGGGATATAAAAGTTATTCCGCTTCCAATCATAGATTCGGTTCTATAACGCGCGATAGAAATATGGTTCATCTCATTTTTTTGTAAAAAGATATTTCTGATCTCTTTTTTTGCTCTAACGCGCGCTTTTTTCTTCATGTATTGTCTTTCAATATCGTATCGAGCTTTATTGCCTTTAGTTACCCATCTATTATCAAGTTCAAATGAAATAAGACTAACAATGAAGCCAAGTGTAGTAATTGGAATTGCAATACGATATAAGCTAATCCCATTGGATTTCATCGCAGTCAATTCATTTCGCTTGGCAAGGATGCCAACAGTAAACACTGTTGATATCAACATGGACATGGGAAGTCCAATATTAATGAACCAGGGGATAGCATAGATATAGTACTTAATTGTAATGCTTGCGGGAATTGCATTATCAATGAAGCGATCTAAATTTTCTATCAGATCTACAATAAGGATCACAGATACAAAACCCAAAAGGGTCATGCATAGCGTAGATAAAAACTGCCGGATGATATATAAATCTAATTTTTTCATTTAAAATAAGATAGTAATTAACACATGAATTTCGCTATAATTCATAACATTTAATGATATTGAAATGAAATTGTTCGAATATTTTGAAATAGCTGTTTCTGCTTTTGCAGGTTTTATGTGGGGATTGCCACTGCTCATTTTATTGCTAGGTGGTGGTATCTATTTTTCATTTTATAGCCGATTTGTTCCTTTTAAATACTTTCGCCATGGTGTCAATATATTGTTTGGCAAGTATAATGACCCAAATGACCCTGGGGAAATTACTCATTTTCAAGCATTAACGAGCGCATTAGCTAGTACCGTTGGTTTAGGAAATATTAGCGGTGTTGCAATTGCGATCCAGATGGGAGGCCCTGGAGCGCTATTTTGGATGTGGGTTAGTGCAATCGTCGGAATGTCTACAAAATTCTTTTCCTGCACTTTAGCAGTGCTATATAGAGGCAAGGATGACCAAGGGAATATCCAAGGTGGACCCATGTATTACATTGAAAATGGTCTTGGAGAAAAATATAAACCACTTTCCATTATGTTTAGCTTAGCTGGTTTAGTAGGATGTACAGTTATGTTTCAATCCAATCAGCTTGCCGATATTATTCGTAATCAAATTTTTATCCCCAACGGATGGTTTGAGAACAATATTATGATGGGAAATCTCGTGCAGGGATTATTTATGGCCTTTTTGACCGCTTTAGTGATTTTTGGAGGGATAAAACGTATTGGCCAGGTTGCATCTTTTATGGTGCCAATTATGGTTGTTTTGTATCTGTTTTCAGGATTGCTAGTTATTTTTAATCATCTATCAGAAATCCCTTCACTATTTATGCTGATTGTGCATGATGCTTTTACCGGTGAGGCAGTGATGGGTGGTGCGGTCGGCGCAGTGATTATTGCAGGGGTCAGAAGAGCGCTTTTCTCAAATGAAGCTGGACTTGGAACCTCTGATATGGCGCATGGAGCAGCTCAAACTAAAGAACCCGTTCGTGAAGGATTAGTCGCGATGATTGAACCATTTATTGACACAATTGTTGTTTGTACGATTACCGCAATGGTCATATTAGCTTCTGGTGTTTGGCAAGATGAGGGGTTAAATGGCGTTACAATGACCACCACAGCATTCATTAAAGAGTTAGGTGGTTTTGGAAAATTCCTATTATTAGCTGCAGTTTTAACCTTTAGCATCTCAACCATGATGAGCTATTCCTATTATGGTAGCAAGTGTAGCGGGTATCTATTTGGAACAAAAAGTATTTTTTATTACCGCTGCTTTTATATTATCACTATAGTTGTTGGCGCTATGATCACCATAGAGGTTGTAATCAATGTGGTGGATGGAATGTACGCCGTCATGGCAATTCCAACAGTTGTTGGTTCGGTGCTACTTTCAGGTAAGGTAATGGAAGAAGCGAAGCGCTATTTTGCTACGCTAGATTAGCGACTACTTTCGTAGCGAACCTCAGAACAATCTCGCGTTTGCCCACTACCATCACGCTCAAAGCATTTTTCTGAGGTCATTTCGCCCTTTTTATAATTATCAACACGCTGTTTTTCTTGATTTAACCAGAACCATTCCCATTTCCCTTCTTTTTTATCCGCAACATATTTTCCTTTCCAGGCAACAATATCATCACGATCACCGGGGGGATTCTTATAATATTCTATCCAAAGTCCTTCCTTAAGCCCAGCTTTAAATGTTCGCGTCCCCATAATATCGCCATTCGGAAAATAACGGACCCAGTCTCCATGTTTTCTGCGGTCTTTATAAGACGGCTCTTCTTTAACTTGCCCATTTGGATAGTATTCATATTGAAATGAGTCATAGAGCACACCATCCCTCCATTCTTCAAAGCGTTTTTCCTGGAATTCATTCCAGTATGACCACAGTAGATCCTTAACGCCTTCTTTGTACAGTCCTTCTTCTTTGGGCCTTACAATAATATTTTCATACCATTCCTGATATTGACCATGCCTTAGATCATTTTCATAATTTGTTTCAGAATGCCGTACACCTGTTGAGTCAAAGAATACGGACCATAGCTTAACCTTCAGGCCTTCTTCATAAAAAAAGGTCCGCCACTGATCCCCATCCTCAAAAAATGATTCCCATTTTCCATCGTATAGACCATTTTTATCAAATTTGGGCTCTTCAATAATTTGCAAATTATCGTACCGTGGTTTTTCAACGACTTGCAAATTCATGTAATATTCATAATCATAATAATCTGGATTATCTACAATCTTAATATTGTCGTAGTATTTAAAATCATAATTTGTGATAAGCGTATCTTGATTGTAGAATGTGTAGTTCTGTCGACGATTATCTGGAAAATATGACATCCAGATTTGGTCTTTTTTATTTCGATCATACGAAAATGTCATTTTAGTTTCACCATCCTGATGGAACTGTTCCCATTTGCCATCAAATAATCCATCTTTGCTAAACTTAGGCTCTTCCATGATTTGTAGGTTTTGATAATAGGTAAAATCGTAATCAGTGATAAGCGTGTCTAAGGTGTAGAACGTATAA
>JAYZHP010000014.1:0-14344 GCA_036166415.1 Fidelibacterota bacterium
GCTTCCTCTTCAGCAGGAGCTTCTTCTTTAGCTGGAGCTTCTTCTTTAGCTGGAGCTTCTTCTTTAGCTGGAGCCTCTTCTTCAGCTGGAGCTTCTTCCTCTTTTGAAGCTTCTTCTTCCGCTGGTGCTTCTTCCTCTTTTGGAGCTTCCTCTTTAGCAGGAGCTTCTTCCTCTTTTGGAGCCTCTTCTTCCGCTGGTGCTTCCTCCTCTTTTGGAGCCTCTTCTTTAGCTGGAGCCTCTTCTTTAGCTGGAGCCTCTTCTTCCGCTGGTGCTTCCTCCTCTTTTGGAGCTTCTTCCTCTTTTGGAGCTTCTTCTTCTTTTGGAGCTTCTTCTTTTGAAGACTCTTGCTCTATAATAGCATCTGTATGTGCAGTTTCATCTGAAGGCATTTCTATATCTACTAAATTTGCCTCATCTTCCATCTGCTTTAATGCTGCATCTAATTTTTGACCTTTCTCAAGGCCAATCATTGATTCATTAAATCTCCAAAAACCTTCTTTATCAGATGGTACGCTTTTAACAAATTTTACGTGAACTAAATCCTTCCCCTTATTAGATGAAGTTTTTTCAGCAAAACTTTTTTGTTTTTTAGCCATTACTAGATACTCCTAAATAAAATGTAAATCGGCCGGAAAGTTAATCTTATTCTACCTTTTATCATTGCACTATTAACGAATTTTTTATTCTGGTCTCCATTCATACTCCATCACTTCTCCATCGCCCATACTAGCTGGCTTCCTTTGACCCGTAACAACTCGTATCCGATTATTGCTCATAAATTCAACAAGACTGATTCTATTTTTTGATGGATCATCCATTTCAACGGTCAATAGATATGGTTTTTGATTAAAATCAAAAGTGAATGTCCCTCGCTCTTCATCGCTAATTTTTGTACCCAATGATAATCCCTGCATAAAATTGCCTCTAATTCCTGATTCATCCGGTTCAAAAATCCAAACAACTTCAATAATCGCTCCTTTATAGTACCATTTACCGCTCATATCCCTAATAAATTCAATAAATTCAACTAGTACTGGTTCAGCTTCATTATCCGCAAAATCTCTAGCATCTACACCCAAAGAATAGACTACACCAGAGCTAAGTGATTCTTGAACAGGTACATTCGCATTTTCATATTTTCCCTTCTTTAAATATTGGTCATATAGTGGAATAAAATGCTTGGTAACATTATCATTTAAGCCCCCAGTTCTTGTCCAAACCATTCTACCGTCTTTTAAGTCTTCACTAATATCAATGCTTATATTAGAACCCATAAAATAAGAATTTGATGATGGGTAGAAGATTGTAATTTTTGGTCGAGTAATATCATATTTTACATTCTCAATAATATTTGACTCCGAAGAGTTAGTGGCTAAATCTGAACCTTTGAACTGTATATTATAAATTGAACCATCATTTAATACTGGCGGCTTAGAAGTGGTTTGCGGAGTATCAAAATTAGTTTCCAATTCATTCCCAACAAGCTCTAGGGTCACAGGTGAATTAGGATCAGGTTCACCTCCAACTCTTGAATAAATAATTTGACCTATACTTAATTGTTCATTTAATGAATAAGAAATATCTAAATGATTTACGGCGGAATTTGATAAAGGATACTTTAATTCTAATTGCGGAGGAAGATTATCATAAACGACACTCATAATAAATTTTTTACCAGTATTTCCAGCCAAATCTGTACCTTCAAGTGTAATTCGATACATTGCATCAACTACTAAATCAAGTGGGGGTAGTTTAGAATTATCGCCTTTTCCAGGCTTAAGTAAATCATTAGATAGGCTAAATTCATGAGGAGCATTCGGATCTGCCTCACCTCCCATGTGTATCCATGTGTATTTACCAGATTGCAAAGGCTCATCGACATTCCATTCAACGGTTTGAGTATTGATGCGAGAACTTGCTAAGGGGAAAACTTGTGTAAATTTAGGCTTAGTTAAATCAAAAGTGATATTTTTTGCAATGGATGCAGTTGATTCATTTTGAGCTTTATCTATTCCTTTTATATCAATATTATAGATACCCCCATCTACTAAATCGATCTGTCCATTTAATACACCAATACCAAATGTCCCCGCTGAAAGTTCATTAGGAGCTAGATCAATATCAATACTCTGAGATCCATCTGCTGGGCTCCAAGAAACTGTGCCTTGGATTAGATCCTCGTTAACTGAATAGCTAATTTCAGCTATATTTGTAAAAGCATTTGAATTTGGAAACTTTCCAACAATCAAAGGGGGAGTGTTATCAAAAAATAATCGTCCAAGGTTAAAGCTAGAAGAATTACCCGCTCTATCTTTTCCATAGAATGTTACATTATACCAAGATCCACTAATCAATGATGGAGGCGGGTCAAATTCTACCTGAGGATATTCCCCTTCTTGTAATGACCCACCAACAAGCTTTGAAGTATGCTCCTTGATTGCATCAACCTCGCCTTCATCCCATACCCAATCAACTAAAGCTGTTTCTAGAGCCTCATTCGTGCGCAAACCTAGAGATGCAGTGTTAATAAACGAATCTACCGCAGGAGAAATGATTGAAATATCTGGAGGAATATCATCAAAAGTTATATCTTCAATTGGATCAGAAATTCCTTCGTTTCCAGCAATATCAACACCTTCAACAGTTATTTTATAGACTGCATTGCTAGCTAGATTGATTTGTTCGGATATATTAAAATCTATAGTGGCGTTCTTTTTTAACTGATCCTCTAATAAATCTAACTCATAGGGACTAGATGAGTCATTTGGCCCACCAGTTCTTTCAATACGTATTTTTCCACTCTTCAAATCCTCATTTAATGAATAATTCACAATAAGATTATTAGTAAAAATTGACGGTTGAGGGCTCAGAATGGTTATTTCTGGTGAGGCGGAGTCAAAAATAATATTTTGAACACTTATATCAGTAGCAATATTGCCAGCCATATCTTGTGCGCCAAATGTGATAGTATACACAGAGCCATCTTTTAATGCTATATCATCATTAAACGATTCATCATACTGAGCACCCTGTGAGAGCCTTCCGCCATTAAGATTAATTATATGAGGACTTTGAGGGTCTTGCGAACCCCCAGTTCTAGTAAATGTAATTTTTCCTTTACCCATCTCTTCATTCGATGAATAAGTAATTATTGGGGAATTAAATCTTGAACCCTTAGTTGGGCTATCTATAGTAATAACCGGTGGTAGTAAATCAAAAAATACATCATTAATTGATTGAACTATTGCAGCGTTTCCAGATCGATCAAAGGCTTCAATCGTAACATTATATCTACCACCATCAGCCAATTGAGATGTAATACCTAAATCATAATCACTATGAACGCCTTTTTTTAATTCTTTTTGATTTAAATCAACTCTGTGTGGAGAGTTTACATCAACAGTACCGCTTGTTTGAGTAAAAATGGCAACAGCAGATTCAAGGTTCTCGCTTGACATATAGGAAATAACTGTAGATTTAATTTGCTCTGCATCTATGGGTCTGCTAATTGAAATTTCGGGTGGCTGATTATCAAAATTTATATTTTCAATCAATGCGGTGTTAGATACATTAGATGCATAATCCTCTCCACTTAATTCAAATGTATATATAGATCCATTATTGAGCTTTAATTTATTTCGAAAGTTTGAATCTTCGAAACTACCCTTACTGAGTTCTTTGCCAATTAATTCTATACGTTGAGGAGAATAAGTATCCTCAATCCCACCAGTTTGAGTGATCAATAAGATTGCTTTTGCTAATGGTTCACTTAAAGTATAACTTAATATATCCTTATTTATATATATATTATTATTTAAGTTAACAATACTAACTATAGGGTTAGTGATGTCGTAGGTAATATTTTGCTTTATAGTTTTTTCGGCTTCATTGCCCGCAAAATCTATTCCATCTATTTCTAGTTTATACGTTGTTCCGTCAACCCAGTTAAATTCATTAAACACTTCATTTTCAAGAGTTCCAATTTTTCTCTTATCTTCGCTTAATACAACTTGATGAGGAGAATTTGGATCATTTGTGCCAGCAATACTTGTTAACAGTAATGTTGAGTTATCCAAATCTTCGCTAATTGAAAATGATATGTCGCGACTATTTATGAATGAGTTGTCATCTGGTTTTATGATTTTTAATACGGGTTTTTCATTATCAAACACAATATTCTCTATTAGAACTTCTGGGGCCGTATTTCCAGCTGCATCTACACCTTCAAATCGAATGTTATAAATAGATCCATTTACTAAACGAATAAAGGACTTAGGTAAGTTACCACCCTGAACTCCTTTATTTTTCTTACCACCCGCTAAAGTAATCATGTGTGTTGTTTTTGGATCAGATGATCCACCAACGTTTTCAAAATATATTTTTCCATCTACTAGATCTTCAGTTAGCGTGTAGTTAATAAATGCTTCTCTGATGAAAGAATTATTCGGTGGTGCTGTATCAATAAACTCTGGAGGTGTTATATCATAAAGTATATTTTCAATGGATACATCTATACCTTTATTTCCAGCCAGATCTGTACCAGATATTGTGATTCTATAGGAAACGCCATCTACCAAAGGCGGTACATCGGCAAATATGAAATCCTTTTTTTCGCCCTCAGTTCTCTCAGATTCTGAGAAAGAACGAACATGGGGAGAATTGGTATCTACGCCAACTGTTGATGTCCAAGTTATATTTCCAGTACTCAAGGGTTCACTAATAAAAAGTGTTAATTGCGTAGAATTGACCGGCGAATTATCTATTGGTTGATTAATTGAAAACTCGGGAGGGGTAATATCAAATGTAACATTTGTCAATGTGTCGGATGTTGATGTATTTGTTGCTCGATCAGTCCCTTCAATGTATATGGAGTAGTATATCTTTTCTTGAGGAGTAACACCGTAATCTTTTAACGTGTGCTGCCCTTCAGATATGTCTGCCTCACGTAAAGAAAATTCTAATGGATCTAATCCTTCTCCTACCCATATCATTTTTGCTTGCGTCATGGGCTCATTAACAGAAAATGTTATATGATTTGAATTAACAAAGCTGCCAGACTTAGGAGAAAGCATAGAAATTATTGGAGGTGAAGTATCGTAGGTTATATCCGTAACAGATAACTCTTCTGAAATATTAGATGCAAAATCTATACCAATAATGGATATTGTATATACCTCACCATCTCTCAAAGCTACATAATTTGAAAGCGGTTCAGGTGTTTTCTGACCACCTCTTAATTCTTCACCAATTAAAACAGACTCTAACCTTCCCTCAGATCCAGCGCGCTGAAAATAAACGGTACCGCTATCAATGTCCTCCGATAAATACCATCCGATATTTGCTAAATTAATAAAAGAACCAGAAGGTGGTAAAAGATTCGAAAACTCTGGTGGGGTTAAGTCAACTCGAATATCATTTATTTTAGCCTCTACGGCTCTATTAGTAGCCCTATCCTGGCCATTAATTGAAATAGTATACGTCGTTGCATCTTTTAATTCAGGTACATAAAGGTTATCAGAGTTATAATCACCAGAACTTAATTCTGAAGCAGGTATATATTGGATGTTATCTGAACTGCCATTATTTGATAAACCATCCCAATTTATTTGAAAATCATATAAATCTTCATTGGTATTAAATAACATTTTGGATTCAGCAGTATAAATATCGGACTGTGGATAGGTAATCGTTATTAATGGAGCTGTAATATCATATAATATATTTACTACTTTGATTGTGTCGCTTATATTTCCTGCTGGATCCAATCCTACAAAAAGCAATGTATATTCGGAACCATCATTTAATTGAGGTTGATTGTATAAGGTTATTGGTCCTATCTCTTTTCCTAAAAGCTCATCATTTTCAAGCTCAGAAATATGTGGAGACAACGGGTCATCATTCCCTCCGGTCCTCTCCCAAATCATTTGAGCCGATTGTAATAGTTCGCTATTTGAAAAATGGACTTCTTTGTAATTTATCGCGGAACCAGTATCGGGATTGATAATTGATAATTCAGGAGGAGTAAAATCATATTGCAAGCCTGGAACATAAGCTTTTTTAGCTTTATTTCCTGCACGATCACGACCAGATAGCGACATCGTATAAAGTGCATTTTCAACCACGGTAGGGTTGTTAGAAAGTTCAATTTCTATGTGATTTCCTACCTGTCTTTCTTCTTCAGTTAAAATAGCCGTATATGGCGCAAATGGATCATTGACCCCACCAAGCCACATCCACTTAAACTCTCCCTCGTATAGGGTTTCAGATAAAGAATACGTAACGGCGCTCGTTTTTGATATAGACCTAGCTAATGGATACGATAGAATAATCTGAGGTTGGGTTATATCGTAAAGTATATCCTCAATTTTAATCAAATTGGATTCATTACCTGCAGGATCAAAAGCAGAATAGCTGATGGCGTAAATACCCCCATCTACTAATGGAGGGGCGTTTACTATAGAAGATGGACCAAAAGAACCTGCGTTTAATTCTTGATCGTAAAGCTGCATAGTATGAACGCTATCTATATCTCTTACCCCTGACAGCCATGTCCAGGTAACAATGCCTGATTTCAATAATTCACTATTAGAGAAGCTGATTTTTTTATGATTAACCGCATCTCCACTCATAGGTGAATTCCACGTTAATTGTGGTGGTGTAAAATCGTATTCAACTCCAAGGATGATAGTTTCTAATGCCTTATTACCTGCGCGATCTATTCCATTGATTGTAAGCGTATATATTGCATTTTCAACAAACTCAGGAATATTGGTTAATTGAATTTGGCTATAAGCTCCTTTTTTCATCTCATCATTTATTAATTCTGCTGTATAAGGAGCCAGTGTATCTTCAAGTCCACCAGTTCGCGTCCAAACAAATTCCCCTTTATAAATATCTTCGGATAGATTGTATGAGATTTCTGTGGTATTAGTAATTAATCTTGAGGTTGGATAGTTAACGGTAATTTGTGGATTTGTAAAATCATATAGGATGTCTTTAATGCTAATTGTATCTGCAATATTGCCTGCACGGTCAGATCCAGTAAATAGGATTGTATAAATACCACCATCCTGAAGGCGTGGCATATTGTTCAATGAAATATCATTATGTTGACCATACAATAACTCTTCCCCATTCATTTTGACATTATGTGGTGCATCTGGATCATCAATTCCACCGGTTTGTATCCATATTACCTCACCTTGAAACAGGTTTTCAGAAACAGTGTATGATATTTTTTGATGATTTAAAGCATTACCTGAATATGGACCTACATCTGTAAAGCTTGGAGGGGTAATATCATAAAGTATATTTGAAACTGTTACAGATTTGCTTTCATTGCGAGCCAAATCTATGCCATTAGCAGTAATGCTATAGGTAGAACCATCCATTAAAACAGGTTCATTAATCATATTAATTTTAATTTTTTCGTCAGGTCCAAGTTCATTTTCAGTCATTTGAACAATGTGCGGTGAAAGCGTATCTATCATGCCATCAGTTTGAGTCCACAATATTTCACCAAACGACAGTTGTTCACTAATTGCATAACTGATAGCTGGGCTATTTATCGCTTCATTGTCAAATGGGTAGATCATTGTAATTACCGGAGGTGTAATATCATAATGAATGGAATCTAATTTGACGGTATCGGAAATATTGCCCGCAAGATCAGTGCCTATTATTTCAAATGAGTACATAGTTCCATCCTGTAATTGAAAATAATCCATCAAGTTTTGACTATCAGCGGTCTGAATAGTATCAGAAAATTCATGATAATAAGGTGAATTTTTATCGAGTAAATCACCTTGCCATTTCAATTGAACTGACCATTGCTGAATAGGTTCATTTGTATTCATTTCCATTCTCTGATGATTAATCCAAGCACCAGGATCAGGACTAATAAAGGATAAAATTGGAGGCGTAATATCATAAATGACGCCTTCATAAACGCCGGGGAATGACAAATTTCCAGCACGATCGTATCCGTATACTTCAGGATTATACATTACGCCATCAACCAGACCAGTTTGATTGACTGGGGTAAAGCGACCTTCTATTTCTAATTCATTTGTGGTAAGTAATATGGTATCTGTGGGTGTATCTATAAAATTTGAATCAGGTACCCATAAAATAAACCCTGAATCAAGCGGTTCAGAGGCTGTAAAGGATAAAGCAACCTCTTTCATATATTTGTCCATTTCTAAAGTCATAAGCGGAGGGCTAATATCATAGATTAAACTGGAAATCTTTCGCTTCGTCGCCATATAGCCCTTTACGCCTTCGCCATCAAAATGAACATCATAAATGAAACTATCTAAAAGAGCCTCTTCATTGGTAAGTGACATTTTATGATCACCGCGTTTAAGTTCACGCAAATTAGTACCTACGCTATCAACGCTACCTGGAATTGTCCATTTAATTTCACCCCACTTAAGATCGCCATCTAAATTATAGGATACTTCACTAGAATTAACAAAGGTTGAATCTGGGGGTCCTGTAAACCAAAAAACGGCTTCTGTGCCATCAGGGCTCAATTTTACATCCATAATTAACACTCCATTTGAATCGTATTCGAACATGTGGGTTATTTCTAAATCATCATAATATTTAAATAAAAACTTATGCATTGATTTTCCATCAGGACGCCTAAACCACTCATCTCTAACTACGCGACCAAGAGAGTCATAGTCAAATTCTTTTCCTCCATATTCAAATGCGTCCACATCAAAAAAACGATGATCCTTAGGTTTGATGTCATCATTTAAATTTGTTGTGGTAAATCTATCATCCCATTTTTTTACGGAGTCAACACCAAAAACCCATTCTATGTATGAAACAGACTGGGGTTCTCTTCCAAAAATAGTCTGGTGAAATAATTCACCATCAGTATTGATTAGATCTTTTTGACGTGCAACGGTATTTGTATCAAGATACGAATATTCTTCTATGCCAATAGGTTTACCTGTACGATCAATAAAGGATTTGCGAACCAATCTATCCAGAGCATCGTATTCGGCACGAATATGGGATTTTCGAACAACTTCAGATTTAGGAACATTACGATTAGCTAAAAAATCAAGTTCAGATAAAAAATATTTTACCTGATTTTGTCCCCCCAAAAGAAAGAGAAATAGAACCGCAAGAAAGATTAGTTTAAAGCTTTTCATAGCGCTATAATTTATGAGGGAAATATTAGTAAAGGAAACGAGGTAATAGGATTACTGAAAAAAAATATTTAATTATTATTTTAATCCTGAAATAAAATTCTTTAAAGATTGATAGCAACTATTCATACTGGACTCACTGACCCATTCATCAATTGCATGCGCACCATGACCAGCAGGTCCATAGAGGATCGAAGGAATCCCTGCTTCCGCTGCTAAGGCAGAATCAGCCCAATATGACATGCCACTATAGCCTTTATCATCTACCAGTTCTTTTAGCATTTTAATATAATTATCTTCATCAGATTGATTAGGGGGGCGCTTGAAAATTTCTTTTGCAGTGACTTGATGATCTCCAGGTGCGCTTTCTACGGCTTCCACTACCTGTTTTATTTCTTGATCTATTTTCCCTTGATCTTCGCCAGGAAGGGTTCTGCGCTCCCAATGGAGCGTCGCTTCAGCGGCAATAACACTTTGAGCGGTGCCACCATTAATCTTCCCAGGATGAAGCGTTGCATTACCAAGATATGGGTGTGGGTCTTCTTGAGATAACTTTTTATTAATACTAGCAAGTTCAGCTAGTGCATATTGCAAAGGGAAGATAGCATTTACTCCTTGTTCTGGTCGACTTCCATGAGCAGCTAATCCTTTTATTTGTAGCTTATACCAGCTATATCCCTTATGGCAAATACCGATCTTTCCTTCAGTGGGTTCCATGAATATACCCAAAAATGGCTTGGATTGAAGGGAAGGTAAAAAATTACTAACTAAATGCTCCATGCCAATACTTTTGTTTTCTTCATCACAAACAAAAGTAAACGCTAGTGATATAGGACAAGATTTATCAGAAAAATATTCCGCTAAGCACATTTGAATAGCGCAACCAGCCAGCATGTCGTAAGTACCTCTTCCATATAAGCAATCTCCATCTTTTCTTAAAGAAAAAGGATGGTCCATTCCCTCAACACCAACCGTATCAAGGTGTCCGTTCATTAACAAAATCTGACTAGAGTTATCACCAGTTAATAACGCGGTAGTATTGCATCGGTCATTGATAATGGTATCAATATTAGACTCAATCCCAAGTTTATTAAAATGCGAACTGATATATTGAGATATTTCTCGCTCACCTTGACCGTCTTTTGAAAGGTCAGGATTTACAGAATTAATTGCAACAAGATCAGATAGATATGAGTATAATTTCGATTCCATAAGCAAATATCAATTGTGGATACTAATCAATAATAGATTGATAAATCAGAGTTCGAAGTTTACTGTGATCATCTATATTGATCGCTGGGAGCAATTGCGTAAAATATACCACAACCATGTCTTCGTTTGGATCTACCCAATAAGTTGAATGATAAGCGCCGCCCCATGAAAATTCACCTACTGATCCCAACATTCCCCTACCACCTAATTCTTCTACTGTAGCAAAGCCTAGACCGAATCTTATTCCTTCCCACCAAAAAGGAATATCTGCAATGTGGTTAGTTACCATCAATTCTACAGATTTTCTCGAAAGAATTCTTTTTTTTCCAAATTGACCTTTATTAAGCATCATTTGAAGGAAGACAGCGTAGTCTTCAGCAGTAGATAAAAGTCCAGCGCCTCCCGAAAAGCTCATCCTTGGGCCATTGACATAATGCCCTTGACCAATCATACCTACACCCTCTCTTTTGCCAGGATTGGCTGCAAGTTTTATATTGCTATCAGTTGATGAGTATACCTTAGTTAATCTGTCTATCTTTGATAAGGGTAAATAAAAATGGGTATCATTCATCTGTAAGGGATCAAAAATTTCATTTTTAAGAAATTGGTCTAAAGATTGTCCTGAAACTACTTCAATCACAGCGCCTAATATATCAGTGCTTAATCCATATACGAATTTTTCCCCAGGATGTGAATCCATTGGAAGTTTAGCCAATCGTTTTACAGTTGTCTGAATTGTTTCATCCCTATGGGCAAAATACCAACCCATAATTTCTTCTCTTTCCCAAAGATCCTTTGCTGGGCCAAATCCCCAACCTACACCTGCGGTATGGGTTAATAAATCTCGTATAGTAATACCCCTTTTTGCCTTAACAATTTCATAAGAACCATCCCCATCTGATTCAGCAACCTTGGTATTTTCGAATTCTTCAATATATTTACTAACTGGGTCTTGAATAAGCAATAAACCTTTTTCTTGCAAAATCATTATACCGACACTGATTATTGCTTTTGTCTGTGATGCAATCCTAAAAATGTCATCTTTTTCCATTGGATCCATCAATTCTTTATCTCTATAGCCAAATGAATAAAAATAAGCTGATTTCCCTTTACGCAGAACTAGCGCAACCCCTCCCGGTAATTTTTGATCAGCAACATAAGCATCTAATTCATCAGTGAGTCTTTTAAGTCTATTTGATGATAGGCCAACAGATTCTGGCTTAACATTTCTAAATGGCTGACCAAAGATTAGGGATACTGTAAATCCTAATAGGACTATTAATGATTTGAGATTACTTATTTTCATTTGTACTCAAATTTTCTATTTAGATTATGAATTTCCATTTTTCTCTGTGCGCCTTTTTTGACGTTGTTGATCTTTTGCAAGTTTTCTCATATCCGCCACCTCATCAGACTCGTCCATTATTTCTACACCAAGTAGAGTTTCAATACAATCTTCTAGAGTAACAATACCAGTAGTGCCGCCAAATTCATCTTTAACTATAAACATGTGTGAGCGATTTTTTATGAATTTATTTAACACTGATTCTACAGACTCTTTTTCATATACTATTTCGACAGGCTCAACTAATTCAGCCATTGTTTTTTCAAAATAATCATCTGCCATAGTTTCTAAAACTGTATCTTTATAGACCATCCCAATAATATTATCGATATTCTCATGAAATACTGGGATACGTGAAAAAATAATATCCTCATTTGAGTCCATAATTTTACCTATGGTTTGTACATCCTCAAATGCATATATCACCGATCGAGGAGTTAAAATATCTTCAATGTGTATTTCTTTCAAACGAAATAGATTTTCAATAATATCTGATTCTTGCTCATCAATTGACCCTTCATCTTCCCCCATTTCAGCCATAGCTGTAATCTCTTCCCTGCTAACTTTATCCTCATTTGAATTAATTATATTTGATAACGTATTACTCAACCAAACAAAAGGAAAAGCTATTATCATTAAAACACGAATCGCATAAGCAGATGGAATGGCTAACGAACGACAAAAATAAGCCCCAAGAGTTTTAGGAAGAATTTCAGAGAATATTAATATACTAAATGTTAAAATTGCAGAAGCAATAGCAACCGCTTCAGATCCATAAACCTTTAAGGCTTGAGCGCCCATACCTGCTGCACCAACGGTATTTGCTATAGTATTCAAAGTGAGAATAGCAGCTAGCGGTCTATTAATGTCATCTTTAAGTTGTTGAACAAGTTTGCCTTTTTTTGGATTATTTTTTACTAAGATGCCAATATGAGAATGTGTTACTGATAAAATAACAGATTCCAATAACGAGCAGATAAAAGAAATACCAAGGGCAAGAAAGAAGTAAGCAATCAATAGTGACATCAATAAATAACGATTCTAATCGTTTAAGGCCTCTTGAGGTTGATTGCGATTAACTACTAGCCACATGGGAAAGTAAATTAGCAACATAAACATTATACCCGCTAATTGAAAAGTGAATAAATAAAATGGCCATTCACCAATAAGAAAAGGGCTATCACCGCTTGGTTTTTCACAAATAAACCAATAATTCGCTCCATTACCAATAAGCTTATTAATGATTCCAACAATAAAAATAGCACCATTAGTAACCAAAATGGTATTGAATAGCGAATTCTTTCGGCAGCGCATATTATCTACAAATATCAACCAAAATACATTCAAAATAATAATACCATGAGAAAGAAAACTCCAGAAGGTTGAAATATAGCCAAAATGAAACCTCGTAGGATCCGGTGTCAAGATAGCCTGCAAGGCTCCAGCTAACCCCCAAAAGAAAGAAAGTTCAAAAGCTGTCTGATTTTTAGTATATAATGCATAACATGATATAAATAGGCTAAATCCACACATATGTAATGATAAGTCTTGTGCTATATCAAAACTTCCTAATTGTATTTTGTAAAAATAATGTAGTAATTCCTGAAGCAAAGTGACTGAAATTAAAATTAATACGATATTCCATTGCTGGTCTCTGGTTAATAATTTTTTACCTAATAACGGTAATAATATCCATATAGCAATTAATGCAAAAAGGTAGATATTGTGCTCAGAACCAAAAGTGCTAAAAGAATAATCTTTCATTTTGAATCTGTTTTAAGAATTAAAAAGGGTGTATAGGCTAAACACATTAGGACAAGACCAATAATGCTAATATTAATTATATACCATGGCCATTCACCAAATACCAATGGATTTGATACTTCTGGAGGTTCCATCAAAAACATATAATTTCCACCAGTAATCCAGCAAATTAATCCAACGGGCAAAACCATGATCCATAAAAAGCTATACACCTTTAAAACAGAATATTTTCTGGGTCGCATTCCATCAATGAAAATACCCCACAGAGCAAATACTACTATTAGAGCATGGGAAACAAAAAATGCGATATAATCAATTACGTTAAGCATTTTAAACTCTGGAGTTAATATTGTAATGAAGGCTGCTCCCGTTCCTAATAGGTATGTAACCTCAAACAAGAATTGTTTTTTAGTCCATATAGAGACCAAGCCTATATAGAAAACATAATTACATATATGAAAAGGTAAATCTTCAACCCAATTGAGGTCTCGCATAACGATACGATTACTGTAATCGATAATTTCCTGTAAGACACCTATCGTAAATATACCAACCATCGCAATGTACTGATGTTCTTTTGATAATTTTTGACCAAAGAAAGGAATAAGGATAAAACATATTAAACAAATGGCTATTGTTAATAGATGGGTTTGGTCAAACTGACTTCCTTGATTATAAAGAAATAGTGCTAAGGGTATCATTTTAGCGTGTTAATCGATAAATAAAAATTGTAGCACGAGTAGAAGTTTTAGGAAAGCTGGATAAATCTAACCATTCTTCCGATGAGTGGGAGCCATGACCATCGGGACCCATGCCTGCAAGTGCAGCATTTACATGCGGCGCTACGAAAGATATATCT
>JAYZHP010000015.1:0-3523 GCA_036166415.1 Fidelibacterota bacterium
TCAAATGGGGTTCCAGAAAACTTACTATTTGGATTTGCATTATTAGCGTCATTATCAGTGACATAGACTGAAATTGCCAGGTTGTAATCAGAGCCTCCTGAATTCCTTAATTTTAAATAAATACTCCCTAAGGCACCGGTTTTTGTTGGAGTAAAACTTTGCCAGGCATTAGTCCATCCTGTTGTGGAAGGTGCGTCAGTATGATCAATAAGTTCTTCATCAGATGGATCTCCTGTAACATTAGACAGTTGAAATTCCAGAGGACTCATTAGCTTAGACCCTAGACTGCTATCGCTCAGCGAAGTTACCTGTGTTTCACCCGCCACCCATTCATCATCTTGATGGTAGGCTAATACTTTATTAACCGAATTTATTTCAGTCTTTAAAGTTGATGAGGCAAAAGTCACACTACTTGGAAGCCCGTCTTTTGTAAACTTTGAGGTAAAGCTACTGGTACTAGCGCCTGAATTTGTTTTGATGGTGTAACTATTAATAGACTCTACGATATCCGGCAGTTGACTGCTGGGTATAGATGGAATAGGAATCTCTACATTAAAACTAGGAGTGGTTGCTGATGCTATAGCATTCCATGAAGCGACTGTCATTGTTTGATCGCTTGATGGAGGTACATCAAATTGCGCTCCACTGCTGTTTGTCAATTTACCTCCCGGAGCAACAGGGTAGCTTATAGTGATTGTAGTATCCAGGGAGAAGGAAAAAGTCGGAGCAGATGTTGATGGCGTTGAGAATTGTATTGATTTATCAAGATCTATTTCTAAAATGTCTGAACCAATTGCAGTATCCGGGAAAATACCTTCAAACATCAGCTGCATACCTAAAGAATCAGGTGTGGAAAAAATCTGCTTATTATCAACCATCCCCTCAAGAGAATATTTTTGCTGGACGAGCGGGAACATCAAATCAAAAAACCATGTAGGCATTTTAAATGACGCGGGCCCTTTTAGGTCGCAACTCATTAATAGAGAGAGAATAAAAACTAAATACCCTCTAGAAATGTAATTTATATTCGAATAAATTTTTTCTTTTGACATATCTACCGAAACAAGCAATTATCTTACAGTATAAATTCGATTAAAGTTGGGTCGTTTTCCATAAAAAAAAAGCCCCGACTAGCGAGGCTTTTTATGCTAAAAATAGTGATTAATATCGATAATCATCTGATTTAAAGGGTCCTTCCTTTTTCACTCCAATATATTCAGCTTGATCCTCTCTTAACTCGGTAAGTTCAACGCTGAGTTTTTCTAGATGTAGTTTTGCTACTTTTTCATCTAAAAGCTTGGGAAGTAAATACACATCATTATCATAATTTTTGCTATTATTCCATAATTCGATCTGTGCAAGCGTTTGATTTGTAAACGAATTGCTCATCACAAAAGATGGGTGGCCTGTTGCGCATCCTAAATTGACCAACCTACCTTCAGCGAGTACAATAATATCATTTCCTTTGATATTATATCGATCAACTTGGGGTTTAATTGTATCTTTGCTATCTCCATAATGCTGATTAAGCCATGCGATATCTATTTCATTGTCAAAATGGCCTATATTACATACGATCGTCTTATCATTCATGGCTTCAAAATGTTCACCTCTGACAATGTCTTTATTGCCTGTAGCGGTTACTATAATATCTGCTTCAGGAATAGCAGTTTCTAGCCTTTTGACTTCAAAGCCATCCATGGATGCTTGTAGTGCGCAAATAGGATCAATTTCTGTAACAATTACGCGAGCTCCAGCGCCTTTTAATGAAGCTGCAGATCCTTTACCCACATCTCCATAACCAGCCACAACGGCTACTTTACCTGCCATCATAATATCAGTTGATCTTCTAATCGCATCAACTAGTGATTCTTTGCATCCATACTTATTATCAAATTTAGATTTAGTGACTGAATCATTTACATTAATGGCTGGCATTGCGAGTGTTCCATTCTTTACTCTCTCGTAAAGACGATGCACGCCTGTGGTGGTCTCTTCAGACAAACCCTTAATATTTGTTACAAGTTCTGGATAGTTATCTAATACCATATTGGTTAGGTCTCCGCCATCATCTAAAATCATATTTAAAGGCTTTCCGTCTTTGAAAGCAAATAAAGTTTGTTCGATACACCAATCAAATTCTTCTTCGTTCATACCTTTCCACGCATATACTGGAATTTCAGTAGCAGCAATAGCTGCGGCAGCATGATCTTGTGTGGAAAAAATATTGCAGGAAGACCAAGAAACCTCAGCTCCAAGCTCAACCAAGGTTTCGATAAGAACGGCAGTTTGAATAGTCATGTGAAGACATCCAGCAATTCGCGCACCTTCAAGAGGTTTTGATGCGCTATATTCTTCTCGTAAAGCCATTAAGCCAGGCATTTCAGCTTCAGCAAGCCTTATTTCTTTTCTACCCCATTCTGCAAGCTTAATATCTTTTACTTTATAAGGGAGTACTTCTGATTTAGTCTTTTCTGCTAAAGACATGATCAATTCCTTTCATTTGCTGTTGATTGTAACTTATCAACCATATCGGTTTGTTCCCAAGTAAATAATTCACTTTCACGACCAAAATGTCCATATGCTGCAGTTTGATAGTATCTTGGGTATTTTAGTTTTAAATGCTCAATAATGCCAGCAGGTTTCAAAGGAAAAACAGATTTAGCTAGTTCAGAGAGCTTTTCATCTGACATAGTTCCTGTGCCATAAGTTTTTACGTAAAAAGATGTGGGCTCAGCAACACCTATACTATAAGAGAACTGAATTTCACATTTATCTGCAAGTTTTGCCGCTACGATATTTTTTGCGATATATCTTGCCATATATGCTGCTGATCTATCTACCTTTGATGGATCTTTTCCTGAAAAAGCACCGCCACCATGTGGTGCATAGCCCCCATAAGTATCAACGATTATTTTTCTTCCAGTTAAGCCAGTATCAGCTTCTGGTCCACCATAAACAAATCTACCAGTACCGTTAACAATAAAGTCATCATTATAATCAAATCCTGATTCAACTAAGATGGGTTTTATTACTTGATCAACTATTTCCTTCTCCACAAATTTGTGCTCTTCAGCTTCAGAATTAAATTGATCTAACATATCATCATGCTGCGTAGCAATCACAACCTTTTCTATAGATATGGGCTTGTCATCCTCATAAAGCACTGAAACCTGAGATTTGCTATCAGGTCTAAGCCATGGAATTCTTCCATTCTTTCTTAGATCGGCCATCCTCTCAACAAGCCTATGAGATAGATGTATTGGAAGCGGCATAAGCTCTTTTGTATCATTGCACGCAAAACCAAACATCAAACCCTGATCACCGGCTCCCTGCTCTTCATGTAATCCTGATCCTTCATTAACGCCTTGAGCTATTTCTGGACTCTGCTTATCTAGCATTGAAATAACTTTAACATTCTTTTGATCCATTCCATAGGCTGGATCATTATATCCTATTTCATCTAAAGTATGTTTTACTATTTTTTCAACATCTACAGTTCCTTCAGAAGTAATCTCACCAG
>JAYZHP010000016.1:0-15123 GCA_036166415.1 Fidelibacterota bacterium
CGCAAACACGATTTTCGAATTTGGATGTTTTTGAAATTCAATATGCTAAGGATCCACAGATCGCACCTGATAATTCAAGAATAGTCTATGTCCGCACCAAAATGGATATTATGACCGATGGTAAAACTTCTGCGTTATGGATGATCAACACTGATGGCAAGGAGCATCAAAAAGTAACCTCAAATACTTCCAATGAGAGCAGTCCCCGATGGTCGCCGGATGGAAAAAGAATTGCATTCGTATCCAGCACTGATGATGAAAATGGATCCGAGATATATATTTATTGGGTAGACACGAAACAATATTCTGTGATCTCTCAACTGAAACAAACTCCAAAGAATATTCAGTGGTCACCGGATGGAACTTATATTGGGTTCACCATGTTCGTTGAGGATGATGTATTGCGCCTTGTTAGCGCACCTGAAAAACCTGAGAATGCCACTTGGGCTCCCGCTCCAAGAATAACCGATAGATTAAAACATGAAGCCGATGGTTCGGGGTATATGGAAAAAGGATTTAACCATCTGTTTGTCATTTCAGCGGAAGGAGGTACCCCAGTACAAGTAAGCAGTAAGCGCTATAATCACCAGGGGTTTGATTGGTCAAAAGATAGCAAAAAAATGATATTTACCTCTAACTACTCAGAGAACTGGGAATATGATTATAGAAATTCAGAGATCTATTCGATCGCGATCGATGGATCCAGTTTTAAACAGCTTACCGATCGAAACGGTCCAGATAGAGGCGCGGCTGTATCTCCAGATGGCAGAACAATAGCTTATACTGGATACGATGATCAGGTGCAAACCTATCAGGTGACAAAATTATATGTAATGAATGCTAATGGCTTAAACAAACGTGAGATCAAAACAAATTTAGATAGAAGCATATCTTCAATCAAATGGGCACCCGATGGTAAGGGACTGTATTTTAAGTACGACAACTATGGAAATGGTAAGATCGGCTATACTGCTTTATCTGGGAAGACAAAAAAAATTGCTGATAATTTAGGAGGTACAAGTATTGGTAGACCTTATGGGGGTGGATCATACTCCATGTCAAAGACAGGTAGGATCGTATATACAATGACAACCCCATATCATCCAGCAGACATTGCCTTTTTCGATGGAAGAAAAGTGCAAAGGGTCACCAATCTTAATTACGACCTACTATCAAACAGAGACCTTGGCAAGATTGAAGAGATATGGTATAGATCTTCTTTTGATGGAAGAAAGATCCAAGGCTGGATCGCTAAGCCCCCTGGTTTTGATAAAAATAAAACCTATCCGTTGATCGTAGAGAATCACGGCGGACCCGTTAGCAATTATGGCGACAGATTCTCACCAGAGATCCTGTTGTATTCTGCATCCGATTATGTTGTCTTCTATCCTAATCCAAGAGGAAGTACAAGCTATGGAGAAGAGTTTGGAAACTTATTGTATCGTAACTACCCCGGCGAGGATTACCAAGATGTAATGGATGGAGTAGATGAGTTAATACAATTAGGATACATTGATCAAAATAATTTATTTGTCACGGGTGGTAGCGCAGGAGGTATCATGACAGCCTGGATAGTAGGAAAAACGAAGCGGTTCAAAGCCGCAGCGGTGATCAAGCCTGTGATGAATTGGATATCTAAGACCTTGGTAGCTGATAATTATTTTAATTATGCTAATTACAGATATAAAGGGCAACCGTGGGAAAATTTTGAAGAATATTGGAAGTTCTCTCCTATTTCATTGGTAGGAAATATCGAAACACCTACAATGGTAATGGTGGGCACCTATGATCTTCGCACTCCTCCTTCAGAGGCTAAACAATTATATCACGCCTTGAAGATAAGAAAGATTGAAACGGTGTATGTTGAGGTGCCTGAGGCCTATCATGGAATCTCTAGTAAACCTAGTCAGCTAATTACGAAGATTGACCATATATTATATTGGTTCAATAAGTACAAAGAATAACAGTTTTAAAATGAGTAAAGGGAAAGAATGATTGGAAAAAAACTATTAAGCTATAAACTTGAAGATGGGTCTATGATCGAATTCACCAATGCCATGTCGGGCTTTGGACGGGTCTATGTCAATGGTGAGGAAGTATCTAAACAAAGAGGTTTTGGTGGAGAATCACATAATTTTGAATATAAAGATTCAACATTTCAAATTAATGTATGGCCTTTGATCTCAATGCATATATTAGGACTTTCTATTGAATTAATAAGAAATGATGAACGTCTTGTGTTGTATGGAAGTGAATCTAGACCTAAATCCTGGATAGTATTTTTAGGGGCGCTTGCTGTAGGAGTATTGTTAGGAATATCAATAATGAGTTTATTATTGGAATCATGAATTGAATAAGAAAAAAGAAAAAGTTAGTTCCAAGGAAGTTGGTC
Organism: Fidelibacterota bacterium; assembly: GCA_036166415.1. GTDB lineage: Bacteria > Fidelibacterota > Marinisomatia > Marinisomatales > TCS55 > TMED108. The sequence goes on from JAYZHP010000016.1 coordinate 2,393, forward strand.
TTGAGATCGGCTTAGTGATCAGCCGATTCCTATATAAGACCGAACATTTGCATTACGGCTATTGGCCAGATGATCTAGCGATCATTCCAGAGAATGTAAGAAAAGCTCAAGACCTACACTCCAAGCTTATCATCGATGCAATACCTGCGAACGTTGAAACGATTTTGGATGTTGGAAGCGGCTCGGGTGGCCTTGCAGAAAAACTGATCAATAAAGGCTATAAGGTTCATTGCGTATCTCCAAGTGAATATCTTGCAGATGCGATTGAGGAAAAACTTGGAGATAAGGTCAAGGTATTTCGATCTACGTGTCAAGATCTTGAACTTGAACAGCAATATGACTTGGTCGTTTTTAGCGAAAGTTTTCAATACGTTCAAGTCAATCAAGCCATCGAAAAAAGTATCGAAGCGCTTAAACCTAATAATCATTTATTGATATGTGATTTTTTCAGACAGCCTGGAACCGGAAGACGCCCATTGGGTGGGGGCCATGGCTGGGATTGGTTCCAAAATGCCTTAAAAGAATACCCTTTAATTGAGATTATCAATAAGGATATCACGAAAGAAACTGCGCGAACCATGGACCTATTCAATGATATGCTAAACGATGTTGCACTTCCGATCAGCTCTCTTTCGGGTAGATATATGGATAGCAATTTCCCTAAATCGATGAAGCTATTTCGATGGGCATTTCGTAAACATCTAACAAAGATCAATGAGATTTATTTTTCTGGGTATCTTACATCCGAAATGTTCAATAAAATGAAAACATATAGATTGCTTCTTTACAAACTACCATCTTAATGCCATGCGGGATCTCCAAGAAAAAGTTCAAGAATTCTGCGATACCCATAATCTTAACACTACCCCTGAATCAAGATTGATCGATGTTGTTTCAGAACTTGGTGAGGTTGCCAAAGAAATTCTGGTCGCATCTAATTATGGAAAAAATCCCTTAGAAAAAAATGAAAAAATTGAGATGGAAATTGGAGATGTTGTCTTTTCAGTTATTGCGCTATCCAACGCGCTAGGCATCGATACCGAGGAAGCCTTAGAAAAAGTACTAATAAAATATACCGAAAGAGCAAAAAAGGGATCCATTGGATCTGAGGTAGAGTAATGGGAAGATCAGTAATTATCGCCCTGGGTGGAAATGCACTTTCTCCAAAAGAAGAAGCTGGTACCATCTATCAGCAGTTTGCCCATACCAGAGAGAGCCTGGATGCTATCATGCATTTTGTAGATCTAGACTACAATATCTGCTTAACCCATGGCAATGGTCCGCAGGTTGGCGATGAATTATATCGAATGGAGTTGACCCATAAAACAATTCCACCGCTTCCATTAGGAGTATGCGTTGCGGAAACTCAAGGTTCGATCGGTTATATGGTTCAGCAATCGTTGCAGAACGTTTTGAAAGAAAAAGAGATCGATCGAGAAGTGGTTACCTTGATCACTCAAACTATTGTAGATAAAGATGATCCATCTATAAATGATCCGCAAAAGTTCATTGGTAGGCGCTATGAACAGGAAGAAGCAGAGCGCCTGGCTAAACGGTTCAATTGGAAAATAAAGGAACAAGAGCCCGGCAGTTGGAGGCAGGTTGTGCCCAGCCCGCTACCTCAATTCATTGAACATGGAAGATCGATCCAGACGCTTGTTGATAATGGAACGATCGTTATTGCATCTGGAGGTGGAGGTATTCCAACATTTTGGAATGATCAACAGAAGTTAGAAGGATTAAATGCGGTCATAGATAAAGATCTTTCAGCGGCTCTATTGGGTAGAGTGATTAAGTCAAATGAATTATGGATCATAACAGATCTTGATCAAGCCTGCTTGAATTTTGGCAAAGACAATGAAGAGCCGCTATTAAATATTAATACCGAGGAAGCAAAACGCTATTTAAAGGAAGGTCATTTTCAGGCGGGTAGTATGGGACCGAAGATAGAAGCAGCTCTCTACTTTCTAAAATATCATGGTGAAAAAGTAATTATCACCTCGATCGGTGGAGTTAAAGAAGCAATTGTTGGTAAAAATGGCACAACAATTGTAAATCAATAATTTATTAATTCTGTTTCAACATCTTCTTTACCTCAAGCGCATGAAGCTCTTCTTGCCCGATCATATTCCTTGCATATTCTTCAAGATAAACAGAGTCATTGCCAATTAATTCCAATAGTTCATAGTAATGATTAATTGCTTGTTGTTCGTGCTCAAGGCTCTCTGCTAATATTTCTTTAATATCATGCTTAAAGGTTTCTTTGATCGTATTAAGATTTAAGGGAGGGTGCCCTCCAAGACCAGTGATATGTTCACCTGCCAGATTTGCATGCGCTAGAGATTCCGTAGCTTGCCCTTTGAAAAAATCAACCAGGGGCAGGCGATTATGACCAAAGATCATTAGTGAATAATGAGTATAGCGAATCACACCAGATAATTCTAAATCAAAGATCTGTGTTAGTTTTTCAATTACTTTTTCTTTATCCATATAAACTCCATATTAAAATATTTTAAAATAGCGGAAGACTTAAAATAGTTTGAACAAATTCCTTTTTACCATCCAGAATTACTTTTGCATCAGCAACCGCTTTGAAATAATAAGTATCCGCATTCGTATTAATTATAAAACCCATTAATCCAGCATTATCCATAGGTTCCGATTGACCCATTCCACCATTAAATGTTCCAGAGGTTTGGATAAATGTTAGCTTGCTTCCTCGAATATCCATTGATTCAGATTGCCTTTCAAGTTCTGGGAAAAAACTTCCACTAAATTGATTGAACCAGCGCTCTTTATTTTGATTCTCTGTTCCACCAATATTTTTAAATACGATTACATCGTAACTTCCAGAAGGATTTTTTACATTGAACTCAGCTAGTCGCATGGATGATTTAGGAGCTACTCTTGTCCAATTTGGCGGGACAATATCAAATGGATCCGATGAGCTATTAGATGAAAAAAGAGGATTTTCTTGGTTTGTCTGCTTAGGGGAAATCTTATCCAGCTGATCATTATCTATCATGATGATCATTATAATCCCAGCGAAAATAATAAAAGCATAGATTTGAATTTTAAATTTATTCATATTTCATGATTAGATAATAAGTTATAACATACAATTATAATAAATATTCCTGAACTTGAATTTAATTACATATATTCTAAACTGCACTATCTGGAAAAACCCTACTGAGTTTTATAATGAATAAAAAATTTATGATAGCAATTCTATTTTTGGTCATTGGGTGTAATAGCTCGGATTTAAAATATGAATATATTGAAAAAAATGATTCATTTCGTAAAAGTATAAGTTCCGGAAGCTTTGCATCGCTTACTCATGGGTATACTTATTATGAATATGATAATCTAAACCATGATGAGATGATTGTTCTCATTCATGGTTTTTCTGTACCATCATATATTTGGGATGAAACGTATTACGAAGCGATTAATAGAGGTTTGGGTGTTATTAGAATTGATCTATACGGCAGGGGTTATTCATCTAATCCGAATGTGATATACAATGATCAGCTATATGCTGATCAAGTCATCGAACTACTAGATACTATTAAATTAACAAGGAAAGTCAATTTTGCTGGGCTGTCAAATGGCGGCAGAGTGATTTCTAAAATTGCTGAAACCTACCCTGATAGAGTGAAGCGATTGATTTATGTTGCTCCTGGCGGTTTTCACGGAACCAAATCCAAACCAGACCCCACCCCTGTTTCAAAGCAAGACATCAACAGCTTTATTGAAGCAAACTATAAAACAATCGCCAAAGGACAGCTGGATGATTTTAAATACCCCGATAGGTTCAAAGGGTGGGATACAAAGTACCAGGAATTATTAAAGCACAAGGGGTTTGCACGAGCATTAATTTCAACCAGGCGCAATAATCATGTACTGGATGGGATAAATAGCCAAATTGCTCAAAGCGATATCCCGCATTTTGCTATATGGGGAGATTCGGATAAAGTATTGCCATTAGATGAAGTAAGGGCAAAGTTGTCAACCCTAATGCCAGGATTAGAACTATTCGTTATCCAAGATTCTGGGCATTTGCCACACAAAGAACAGCCCGATCAATTCAATACAGTTTTTTTTGATAAAATTCTTAACGCAGGTAGACATGCACTGTCATCACAGGAAGGTTTAATGCTATTTGGTTCTGAAGAAAATATTTTTTTAGATGTAAGAACTAGAGCTGAACATGTCCAAAAATCTATACCAAATTCATTTCTTATTCCACTTGATGAGTTACCCTATCGATTAGATGAGATGAAACAATATAAGAAAAAAAATATCGTAGTGTATTGCAGAACAGGCAACCGATCGGATTATGCAACTAGCTTGTTGAAACAAAATGGCTATAGAGCCATGAACTTATTGGGCGGAATTACGGATTGGAGTGGACCTGTAAAGACAAATTAATAATGGATAAATTATTTAATAACGATATTATACTTATAGAGCCCGAACATAGATATGCACTAAAATCAGAACCTGAATTAGATTTTACAAGTGTAACCTCAATTACTTCACAATATTTTGAACCATTCAATAAAGAGGAAATTGCCCAAAGGCTTGTCAAGACAAATCGAAAATATATGGGCATGGCTGCTGAAGAGCTAATTGCCCAATGGGATGAGGCTCGGGATTTTGGAACCTTGGTACACAATAATATAGAATCGTTTATAAATGATGAAAGCTTTGAAGATATATCCGAGGTAAATCATGCAATAAAATGGATGAAAAAATTTAATAATTTATCTGAATTCATTTTTTATCCTGAGGTAAAGATATTTAGCAAAGAATTAAAAATAGCTGGCACTATTGATGTCTTAGCTCATGATACAAAAAATAATACTTTTATTATCATTGACTGGAAGACATCCAAGTCGGTCAGCAAAACCTCTTTCGGTGGAAAAATGGGGATTCATCCAATTACCAGCCACTTAATGGATTGCAAGTTTGTTCACTATTCACTGCAGCTATCATTCTATCGATATCTATTAGAAAAATTTTATGATATTAAAATATCTAATCTATTGATCGGACATTTAAATGGGTATGAATGCAACCCAATTATTGCGGATTACTATGAAGATGAGATAGTAAAAATTATTGAAGAATATAATCGAACGTTGAATTGATAGAGATAATGTTGTTTATCAAAAAATTTTGTAACTTTATAGATGTTTAGAAATTTTTTCATTTTATCAGCAAGCCTTATTCTTGCTTATGGCCAAACAGATTCCACCTCAAAAGATTCAGATACGCTCAGATATGTATTTGAACCTGACTCGCTTACATTAAATGTTGGAGAGACAGGTATGGTAACGATTAAGCTTGTTGATGCGCAAGGAAATTTATCCAATAATCCCTTTTTGATCTATGGGCAACCTCGTCGTTCATTAAAAACAGCTCCGCGGATAAGCGATTCTACGGGCTTTGCAATAGTGACAGTTCAACCATTTAAATCTGGGGATCTTAAACTGCGTGCTCGCAGTATAGCGGTTAAAAGAACAAACCGGGTCTATGGTTCGTTTAAGGTCAAAGTGCCTGAACCTAAATTGAAAAAAATTGTATTTAATAATCTTAATCCAGAACTTTACTCAAACGTGTCTTTCGAACTGATGGTAGATGTATATGATGATGCTAATTTATTACGAACAGATCACAAGGTTACTTTTTCATCAAGCAATACAAAAGTTGCTGAGGTAAATAAGATTGGGATTTTATCAACCTACAAAGCTGGAAAGGCAATAATCATTGCAACAGCTGGTGATATTTCAAAAGAATTCAACCTTAAAGTTGTAAAGAATCCAATCAAAAATGTCGTGCTCTCCGTAAAGAATAAAAAAATAAGAACCGGAGATGTAGAAAAAATAGACGGCAAGGCGTATGATAGGCGCGATAGATTGGTGGATGATGCTCGAATTGAATATTCATACACTGGAAAAGCAGATTATGGCATTGGTCTTCCTGCTTCCGCGCAGATCACTAGTGATGGGCGTTTTGTTGCAGAGACCGCTGGGATGTATACTGTTTCAGTCAGCTCTAATGGATATACTAAATCGCAATCAATTGAAGTAGTTCCTCGGAATGTTTCAAAGGATATTGAGCTCATTGGTTTTGGATTGGTATCAAACGTGAAAACTTCTGATCTTTGGATCTGGCCTGGCATTGGTCAGCATGAAGGCAAGGATTTTGCTGTCACCGGTACTTGGGGTGCAAATGGTGAAGCGTACTTTTGGGATGTGACCGATCCAGCAAATATGAAGATTATCGACACGGTCACCGTAGATGCGCGTACCGTTAACGATGTTAAAATATCAGAAGATGGCAGGGTTGGCGTGATCACCCGTGAAGGTGCATCTAGCCGTAAGAACGGTTTTGTGATTTTAGATGTTTCAGATCCTTACAATGTAACGATCAGCGCTGCTTATAATGATGATATGACCGGTGGTGTGCATAATGTATTCATCTATGACAATCATGTCTATGCCGTAAACAATGGCCGCAAGTATGATATCATCAATATCGATGACCCTAAAAAACCCTTTAGAGTTGGGGTCTATGAACTGGACACCCCAGGTCATAGTATTCACGATGTATGGATCGAAGATGGTATTGCGTATTCTTCCAACTGGGCTGATGGTGTCCAAGCTGTAGATGTTGGCGGTTTAAAGTTTGATGAAAAAAATAGGAGCGCAAAACAATTCAACCCATTACTTGCGAAAGCAGGACAAGGCAGCCCTTCTAATCCCGTTCACTTAGCTGACCTAAAAGATCCAAATGGCCATAACCATGCTGCATTTCCTTTTAAGAGTCAATCAACAGATAAATTCTATATTGTTGGCGGGGATGAATGGTTTCCATGGCGATATCCAGGTAAACCTCGCCCATACCAACCAAGAGGGGGTTTTCACTTTTTAGACTTTACTGATATTGAAAATCCAAAAGAAGAAGCTGTTTATACAATTACCGAAGCTGGTTCTCATAACCACTGGATTCAAGGAGATACCTTAATTGCTGCATATTATAATGGAGGATTGCGCATTGTAGATATTTCTGGAGATTTGCTTGGAGATCTATATAGGCAAGGAAGAGAAATTGCATTTTATATGTCTAGTCAACCCGATGGACACATAGCCAACTCAACGAATGTGTGGGGCGCTATACCTTATAAAGGATACATATATTTTACTGATATGTATAGCGGTCTTTATTGTGTGCGCTTAGTTGATAATAAAGCAAAACAAAGCTCACCTTAATTTTGAAGAAGATAATTCTTTCATTAATAATTGCCTTTTCATTTTCTTTTTCACAGGATGAAATAAAATATGAAGATTTAATTAATATTAAATGGCAGATGAAAAGATATGTTATTGACGGTCTAAGTCTTCCGATTGAGCGTAAAAGAAAAAATGATTATCAAGTCTTTAAGCCAAATAACAAGAGAGAAGAAATGCTATTTGGCAAGACATTAACAGATGTTTCTTGGGAATATCTACCGTATGGTAAATTTATTATGTTGTACTCTAAAACGACAGACGTATATATCCCTGCCAGAATCACTGAATTAGAAAAGAACAAAGAACTCAGATTAACTTTTCTTGATATTAATACGATGAAACTTGTGACAGTAATCTATCAAGCAAAATAAGGTTCAATAAAATAAACAAATGAAAAGCATTTCCTTAAAAATAATTTTTATTTTATCATTTTATTTAATTAGCTGTGATCAAAGCATTGACTATCCAGCTACAAAGAAGATTGGTCATTATGATACATATCATGGCATAGAGATATCTGATCCCTATAGATGGCTTGAGGATGATATGTCTGATGAAACCGGACAATGGGTTAAAAGTCAAAATAAGGTGACATCGAAGTATTTACGCAAAATAGGCTTTAGAAAAAAACTAGAAAGAAGAATAAAGAAATTAAACGATTATGAAAAAGTTGGCGCTCCATTTAAAGAGGGTAATTATGAGTATTTTTACAAAAACTCTGGACTTCAGAATCATTCTGTTGTCTATAGATCACGTATTGGATCAAATCAAGATCCTGAAGTTTTCATAGATCCAAATACATTTTCTAAGGATGGAACTGTCGCGCTAAGAGGGCTGTCATTCACCAAGGATGGTTCCTTGTTAGCATATATGATAACCGAAGGTGGATCTGATTGGCGAAAGATCATTGTGATGGATACAGAAACCAAGGAAATAATAGGAGATACATTAAAAGATGTAAAGTTTAGTGGTCTCTCATGGAAAAATAATGATGGATTCTTTTATAGCAGCTATGATAATCCAAACGAAGAAAACAAAAGCGAATTATCTGCAAAAACCCAATACCACAAATTGTATTATCATAAGCTCAATACCTCGCAATCTAAAGACCAGCTTATATATGGAGGCAGTAGAGAACCTAATCGATATATAAGCGGTTCTGTCTCAGAAGATCAGAGGTATCTTGCAATTTATGCAGGTCAAAATACAAGCGGAAGACAGCTTTATATTCAAGATCTCAAAATCTCCGATTCAAAGCCTATTAAAATACAGGGAGATTATTTTGCAAGAGCAAGTGTCTTATATAACAAAAAAAGAACATTTTATTTATTCACGAATATTGATGCGCCAAATGGTCGCATAGTTTCAGTAGATCTCTCTAAACCTAATATTTGGAAAGATGTTGTTCCCGAGAGCGAGAATGTGATGATTGCAAGTTCTGGCGGTGGCTATTTATTTGTTCGCTATCTAGTAGATGCTAAATCGCAAATTATGCAATATGACCTAAAAGGAAAAATTGTACGCGAAATAGATTTACCTGCGATTGGATCAGCCTATGGTTTTAATGCTAAAGAGGATGAAAAAGATCTTTATTATTCATTCAGTTCCTATACGTATCCATCGACGATATATAAATACAATATTGAATCTGGAGAATCAATTTTATATCGCCAACCTGCAATAGATTTTGAACCAAGTGATTATACAACCGAACAGGTTTTTTATAAAAGCAAAGATCAAACAACTGTACCAATGTTTATTACGTATAAAAAGGATGTAGTCAAGAATGGCAATAGCCCAACAATTCTTTACGGTTATGGCGGATTTAACATAAGCCAGACTCCACGGTTCAGCGCTACAAATATAGCTTGGCTTGAAAATGGTGGAGTATATGCGGTAGCAAATATCAGAGGTGGTGGGGAATACGGAAAAAAATGGCATAAAGCTGGAACGCAAATGAAAAAGCAGAATGTTTTTGATGATTTTATCGCTGCGGCAGAATATCTCATTTCTGAAAATTATACTTCTAGTGAATATCTGGCAATCAGGGGAGGTTCCAATGGTGGGTTGCTGGTAGGAGCTGTAATGATTCAAAGACCGGAACTTTTCAAAGTAGCTATTCCTGCAGTTGGTGTACTTGATATGTTACGATATCATGAATTTACAGCAGGCGCTGGTTGGTCAGATGACTATGGCACTGCAGATGATTCCCCAGAAATGTTTAAATATTTGCTGAAATATTCACCCGTTCATGCCTTAAAGCCTGAAACTAAATATCCAGCTACCCTAGTAACCACCGCAGATCATGATGACCGCGTTGTTCCGGCGCACTCATTTAAATTCGCTGCTAGATTGCAGGAGTTTCATATTGGAGAATCTCCAGTTTTGATTCGCATACAAACCAGAGGGGGTCATGGCAGTGTATCTATGGATCAGCGTATGGAATTATATGCAGATGTGTTTTCGTTTATATGGTACAATATGGGAACCAAACCAAAAATTTAGAATTTTTATATCTTAAAGGAAATGTTATGACAGAATCATTACCTAGAATTAAATCCGGATGGCTGAGAGCAACACTCTTTTTTATTGCCTCATTTATTACATCTCAAATTTTTGCAGGAATTGGATTGGTCTTAATTATGTTAGTATCTGGATTTGATCTAGCTGCATTAACCAATCAAGAACAAATCATGGAAGAATTAAATCGGATTAATTTCTTTCTGGCGCTTAAGATTATTGAATTTTTAGCTGTAATGCTTTGCGTTTGGCTTTTTGTGCGATTTATTGATCGAAAGCCATTGGCATCTATTGGGTTAAATCTCAAAGGGTATGAAAATGATTTATACTTAGGCCTAGCTTTAGGCGCAGGTCTCATTGCTATTGGATTCTTTATTTTATTTATTCTTGGTTATTTATCTATTGATCAGTTTTCATTTCCAATAGGCAGTATCATTTTATATTTCATCCTGTTTGTTGTTGTCTCTTTTCATGAAGAAATCATGATGCGCGGATATGTCTTAAATAATCTTATGCAGTCCATGAATAGATATGTTGCCTTATCAATCTCATCAATAGTATTTATGTCTATCCATTTATTAAACCCAAATATAAATTTTTTAGCTGCCTTAAATCTTTTCTTAGCAGGTATCGTTTTGGGGATATATTATATTCATAAAACAAATTTATGGCTACCAATTGGCATGCATCTAACATGGAACTTTTTTCAGGGGCCAGTTTTTGGCTTTGAAGTAAGTGGAATTGAATCAGAGAGCATTATCAAGCAATCGGTTACAGGAAATGAAATTATAACAGGCGGATCTTTTGGTTTTGAAGGCTCTATACTTGCCACTATTGCAATTGTGCTTATGATTCTTTACTTAGATAAAAAATATAAGTAAAGAATTGAAATACATTTCAATTATAATTATAGCTATTTCACAAATAGCGATATCTCAACATACCCATTTAAAGACAGGGCGGAGCATTAGCTTTCCTAATATTAAAGGTTATTCAACTTTAATTTGCGATTTACATACCCATTCTGTTTTTTCTGATGGTAGCGTTTGGCCAAACATAAGAATTGCCGAAGCACAAAAAGACGGGCTTGATGCAATCGCGGTCACAGAACATATTGAATACCAATCTCACAAAGAAGACATCCCACACCTAGATAGAAATAGAAGCTATGAGCTAGCCAAAAAGTATTCTGGGAAAAGCGGGTTAATGGTAATTAATGGAACAGAGATAACTAAGGACATGCCGCCAGGACATGCAAATGCAATTTTTGTGAAGGATGTTAATAAAATTATGAATGATGATTATATGGAAGCCTATAAAGCTGCCCGCAAACAGGGCGCATTTGTTTTTTGGAATCACCCTCATTGGATTGGCCAGAGCAAAGATGCTTCAGTTAATATCGCTGATGAAGTTAAGGAGCTGATAAATAAACGGTTATTACATGGCGTTGAGGTTACAAATGAAAGAACGTATTCCGATCAAGCTATTCAAGCAGCTCTTGATCACGATTTAACAATGATAGGAACTTCAGATGTTCATGATCTTGTGGATTGGGATTACAATATTCCCCATGGAGGACATCGACCTGTTACTTTAGTATTTTCTAAAAAAAGAGATCAAAAGGGCTTGAAGCGTGCATTGTTTCAAGGTAGGACGATTGTTTGGTATAATAATCTCTTAATTGGAAAAAATGAATGGATGGCCCCACTAATAGACGCTTCATTAACACTTGACTCTGTTGGTTACTATAAGAATTATGAGTTGGCAATAATTAAGATCAGAAATCATTCTGATGCCCGTTTTATTTTAAAGAATAAAACGGAGTATGATTTTTATCAGCATAGCGATTTAGTTGAAATTGAACCGCACACAATTAAGCAGCTTGCAATCGTTTCAGGAAAAAAATTATCAAGTTTTGATTTAGAATTTGAGGTGCTCAATGCTGTGATAGCTCCAAGTACACATCCCATTAAGAAATTTTCAATACGCGATGTGGATAAAACCCAATTGATGGAGGTTAAATTTTAATAATTATTATGGTTTCTCAAACAAAAATGAAATCAATCTGGGCACATCATTTTTCCTATCATACCAATCTTCCTTAGCAAGCAAGTTGAATCCTGCTTGTTCTGCGCTTTGGATATAATCCTCTTCTAAATGTTGAAATACATCTAATTCTATTTTAACTCCATTATCTTCAAATTGAGCCCTGCTTCCTGCTAATTGTTTTTTGGGGTGAAGTTCACATACAAAAAATTTTCCACCTTGAGCTAATTTCATAAAGGATGATTTAAAAATATGATCCAATATTTTGATATGCTCCAGAACCAAATTAATTGTTACTAAATCAAATGCATTATTTTTAACTGGCCATTTTTCATTAAGATCTGCATTTATAAAAGTTACTTTATCTGTCTTAATCTTGTTTCTTGCCAAATCGAGCATATTTTTTGAAAAATCTAAACAAACTAATTTTTCTGCTTTACTGATAAGCCATTCAGAATTTTTTCCTGAACCACAACCTAATTCTAAAACCTTAAAAAAATCTATTTTAGATAAAAATTGCTTTGTGATAATTTTATCTAAGTCTCTAGTTGGATTGATATTATTATCATATTGATATGCCCACGTATTGTAGTTATCTATAATCTTTTTCATTATATAAACTTAATCTGGTCTTTATTTAAAGTCTTGATCTTTAATTTTCTTATATATCATATAAAATATATATTGTAAAGTATACTTTACATTATTAATATGTAAGGTATACTTTACATTTATTAAGGAGATTTTATGTTACAATTAGTTCCAATTTTAGGAGTTCTAGCTGGAATAATCATTCCAGTATCGGTATTTATTTGGCTTTATTTTGAGGGTAAGGATAAAAACAAAACCATTATCAAGATAGCT
>JAYZHP010000017.1:0-4325 GCA_036166415.1 Fidelibacterota bacterium
AAATACTAGGCACTACATCCGTTGCTGACTCAATGGGACAGTCTGATGAGATAAAACTTGTAAATAAGAAGGGTGATGATTTTAGCAGCATGGATAAGAAATTAGCAGTAGAAATGATGCGACAAGAAATGATAGAGTCAGCTGAGAATCTTGAATTTGAAAAGGCTGCTAAGCTAAGAGATGAAATCGATAAGCTTGAAGAAGAACTATCAAAAATATTTAATTAAGAGAGATTATGAATATTGAAAAAATCCAAAAAAAATCAGGGATAGTAGGTCGCTCTGACACCATTAGCCAGGTACTTGAAATGGTTGCCCAGGTTGCACCTGTGGATATATCGGTAATGATAACAGGAGAGTCAGGTACAGGTAAAGAAATTTTTGCTAAAGCAATTCATCAAAATAGTAAGCGCAGTCATGAATCAATGGTAACTGTAAATTGTGGCGCAATCCCTGAAGGGATAATTGAGAGTGAACTATTTGGGCATAAAAAAGGTGCATATACTGATGCTAAGGGCGATAGAAAAGGATATTTTGAAACGGCGAATAAAGGAACAATCTTTCTTGATGAAATAGGTGAGACCCCGCTAGAAACTCAGGTGAAGTTATTGCGAGTAATTGAGAGCGGTGAATTTATACCCGTTGGTGAATCAAAGATTAAAAAGACTGATGTAAGAATTATTGCAGCCACAAATAAAGATTTATCCGAACTGGTCTCCAAAGGCAAATTTCGCCAGGATTTATTTTATAGGCTTAATACCGTTTCAATTAAGCTGCCATCATTAAACGAGCGCGTTGAAGATATTTCACTTTTAGTTGAGCGCTTCGCGCTTGAATTTACTCGAAATAATGATATGGCATATCGTGGTTTCGTACCTGAGGCAATTCGATTAATGAAAAATCATTTATGGAAAGGAAATATCAGGGAATTAAAAAATTTTGTAGAGAGCATTATTGTTCTTGAAAAAGGTGAGCGCATAACAAGTGAAATGGTTGCAATGCAGCTTGGTAATAAGCAAAGCGATGCTTCAAAAAACGATGCCTTACCTGTGCTTACTAATCAACCCGCAGATACAGCAGAAAGGGAGCTAATACTTAGACAGCTTTTTCTCCTTCGACAAGACGTTGAATTTTTAAAACAGCTTGCAACACCATCTCAATCAGGGATTGACAATATCAATCCTTCAATGATTGAAGCAGAGAAAGATCAAATAGTATCCAATCTTCATATAGATGAAGATTCAGAATTTTTTATAAAAAATAGCTCTATTGGCGATATGATGATTGAAGATCTTGAAAAAGAAGCCATTATTAGAACGCTTAAATTTTTTAGTAATAATAGAAGGGCATCTGCAAAGTCATTAGGTATGAGCGAACGTACGTTATACAGGAAAATTAATCAGTACGGACTAGAGAGGAAGATTAAAAGTTGATGAGGTATATATTCTATTTATTTCAGGCCACTTTTCTTAGTTCGTGCATGTATTATTCTTTAGCAGGAAGTATTCCCCCACACATAAATTCAGTAGCAATACCTATTGTTGAAAATCAAACTGCTGAATTTGGCATGAGTGAATCAGTAACAGAAAATTTATTGGCAAAATTTAATGAGGAAAATATACTTCGGGTTACCGATGAGGAAAATGCATCATCGATATTGAATGGCACAATAACTAGAGTAACCGATGCGCCATATACCTTTACGAAGCAAGAGGCGGTAACTGAATATCGATTTACGATACATATGAAAATTGAATGGTATGATATTATTAATGAAAAAGTACTTCTCCAGAAAAGTTTTTCTGGATGGGGAGCCTATGGTTTATCTGGCGATATTAGCTCAGATGGCATAGATAACGATGGTGATGGGCTGGTTGATTCTGAGGATAATGATGAATTTGGTGACCCGAGAGAATTTGCTACTACGGTAGCGGTAAATAAAATAGCAGAAGATGTTTTAAATGAAATCATGACATCATGGTAATCAATAATTAATTAAAGTAGACAATAAATGAAAACAACAATTTCTGAATTAAAAAAATATGATGGTAAAGAAGTCTCATTGGATGGTTGGGTTTATAATATACGATCAATCGGTAAGATCTGGTTTTTAATCTTAAGAGATGGAACAGGATTAGTACAGTGTGTTGTCGTTGACAAAGAGACTGATAAAACAACATTTGAATTAGAAAATACCCTAACCCAAGAGTCCTCTGTCACTATTGATGGAATTGTGAGGTCTGAACCGCGTTCTGTAGGAGGATATGAGCTAGGCGTAACAAATATAACGATACATCAGATTGCTGATGAATATCCAATATCTCATAAAGAACATGGAGCTGATTTTTTAATGAGCAATAGGCATCTTTGGTTGCGATCAAAAAATCAAAATGCTATTTTAAAAATAAGACACCAAGCTATTAAAGCTACGCGCGATTTTTTTGATGATAATGGTTTTGTATTAATGGACTCACCAATCCTAACAGCAAACTCTGTTGAAGGGACGAGCACTCTTTTCGAATTAGATTATTTTGACCGCTCTGCTTATCTTACCCAAAGCGGGCAGCTTTATGGTGAAGCGAGCGCAATGGCATTTGGAAAAATCTATGTTTTTGGTCCAACATTTCGCGCTGAAAAATCAAAAACCAGGAGACATTTAACGGAATTTTGGATGGTAGAGCCTGAAATGGCGTATTGCGATTTAAATGAGAACATGGATTGGGCTGAAAAGCATGTTAGCTATGTTGTTCAGTGGTGCCTTGAGCATTGTCAGGAAGAATTAAAAATTTTGGAGCGAGATACAAGCAAATTAGAAAAAACAATTCCCCCATTTCCTCGAATTACTTATGATGAAGCTGTAAATATATTAAAAAAACAAGATATTGACTTCAAGTACGGTAGCGATTTTGGCGGGGCAGATGAAACCGTGATTTCTGAAGAATTTGATCGACCCGTGATGATTCATCGCTGGCCATCTGAGATCAAAGCATTTTATATGAAGCGAGATCCTGAAAATGATAAGCTAGCGCTTGGAGTCGATATGATTGCACCTGAAGGTTTTGGGGAGATTGTAGGTGGAGGCCAGCGAGAAGATGATCACGATATACTGCTATCAAGAATTAAAGAGCATAAATTACCCGTTGAGCCGTTTCAGTGGTATTTGGACCTTCGAAAATATGGATCCGTACCGCATTCTGGTTATGGATTAGGAATTGAGAGAACAGTAGGCTGGATTTGCGGAACTAAGCATGTTAGAGAAACGATTCCTTACCCAAGAACGATTTATAGAATAGAACCTTAAATATTAATGAAAATTGGCATTTGTCAGATAAACCCTACCGTTGGCGCAATCAATAAAAATAAGCAGCTAATATTAGATTATTATGATAAATCAATTACTCAAGGTGCTGATTTAGTAGTTTTTCCTGAACTAGTCTTAACGGGGTATCCCCCACAAGATCTTTTGCTTAGAGATCGGTTTTTATCTAGCGCTACAGCTGCGCTCGATGAAATAGCAAATCATACTTCTACTCCAATGATTCTAGGAAACGCCTTAGTTGAAAATAGTAATTTATTTAATTGCTCTTTTATCTGTGAAAATGGCAAAATATTGGGGCATTATAAAAAAATACTTCTTCCGACCTACGATGTTTTTGATGAGGATAGGTATTTTAAAAGTGGTCATAAAACAACCACTTTTGAATTGATGATTTCAGGACAGTTAAAAAGAGTAGGTCTACAAATATGCGAAGACCTTTGGGATCAAAATTATTCGATAGACCTTGCCGAGTCTATCAAAGATTCTGATGCCGATATGATTATTAATATTTCAGCATCACCATTTGGTGATGACAGATTAATTGAGCGCTCCAATCTAATACAAGAAAAAGTACAAAAAACTGGGCTCCCATTTATCTATTGTAACCTAGTTGGATCGCAAGATGAGTTGATTTTTGATGGACAATCTTTGGTATATGATCACGATGCAAATCTGATCGCAAAAGGTAAGGCATTTTCTGAAGATCTCTTAATTGTAGATTTTGAAGAAACCAGTAAAATCAAATTGAATGCTATGCAACGAGAGGAATCGCTTTACAAGGCGCTATCTCTTGGCATAAAAGATTATTTTTCTAAAACCGGACACAGTCAGGCAGTCATAGGCTTAAGCGGAGGTATAGATTCTAGTTTAACAGCATGTATCGCTGTAGAAGCACTTGGTAGAGAAAATGTACATGGAATTTCAATGCCATCAAAATTTTCTAGTAATCATAGTATCAGTGACGCTGAAATGCTTGCCTATAATATTGGTATTGATTATCGCGAGAT
>JAYZHP010000018.1:0-7967 GCA_036166415.1 Fidelibacterota bacterium
GAATATATCTATATGTTATATATATTAATCACGCTTTCTGTTGTAATTCCTTTTTTTGGGTCTAAGGTTGCAGATACGTACAGATGGATAAATATAGGACTACCTTTTAGTCTTCAACCTTCGGAAATTGCAAAATTAATTATCGTATTGACCCTAGCAAGATATCTATCAGATCGAAATATTCAATTAAACCATTTTACTTCCAACTTTATTCCTTTCATGATAGCATTTATACCGGCTATAATTGTACTTAATCAGCCCGATCTTGGTACAGCCCTCGTTATGATGAGCCCGGTAATTCCAATGCTCTATTGGGTAGGTGCTAGGCCTTTTCATTTATTTTTAGTTATCGCGCCAGTATTAAGTATTTTAACAGCTTTTGATGTGATGGTCTTTACTATATGGACTATCATAATGGCTTTTGTAATATTTCTATCCAAACCACAACTATGGAATGGTATTACAATATTTTTTTCAAATATTTTTCTGGGATTAATCTTTCCGTTATTTTGGAATAGTTTTTTAAGACCATACCATCGAAATAGAATATTAACTGCTATCAACCCAGAGCTTGATCCATTGGGTTCCGGATATCAAGTAATACAAAGTAAAACTGCACTTGGATCTGGTGGGTTACTTGGAAAAGGGTGGGGCGCAGGTACGCAAACGCAATTAAAATTTTTACCCGTTCAAGAATCTGATTTTATTGTGAGTGTAATCGGCGAAGAGTTAGGATTTATATCCATTTTAATAATGCTTTTATTGTTTATGTATTTAGTTCTCAGAATATTGAATTTAGCATTCAATGCTACTGATAGATTTTCTGGGCTCGTTCTTGTTGGAATAGCTACAATTTTCCTTGCACATATCTTTGTCAATTGCTCAATGGCTTCTGGGATGATTCCGGTTAAAGGGCTTCCATTACCGTTTGTTTCGTATGGTGGATCATTTCTTCTTTCAAGCTTTATTATGATTGGAATTGTTATAAATTTTAGCAAAGAAGAGATTTATTAATAATATAAAAAATAATATCGATTTTCCTTGTTTTGAGGTAAATTCAGAACATTATTTGATTAATAAATCCGAGGTTAGATCAAATGTCTAAACAAATACTTAATTATTTAATCCTAGTATTTGCCTTTATTTTGCCCACATTGTTAGTTGGACAAAATTCAAGCGCTTCTCGTGAATTATCACGTATTAATAGCACTGTATCTAAGCAAAATATGCGCATCGACTCATTGGATGCACAAATGCGCCTACTTCTTCCTGAATTACAAAATGCGCTTTCTGCAAACCTTAAAGCGAAAGAACAGACCGATTCCGTTGCTATTTTGTTAATCAATCGAATAAATACTTTTCAGAATAAAATGAGGCTGATTGAAGATAAGATTTCATACGTTGATAGCGTCAATTTTGAAATACTTGCTCAATTAGTTATGGTTGAAAATAAAATTGTTACCTTAGCGAATAGTTTTACAGAAATGTATGATTTGAAGAATAGCAAATCATCAGATAAGGTAACTTCTAGAATTAGCCCTATTGAATATAAAAAAACCTATATTGATGCACTGTCAGCCTATCAAAATGGTGACTACAATAAGGCTATCAATGGTTTTTCTGGATTAGTATTATCAGACCCTACTAATGATTTAGCTGATAATAGCCAGTATTGGCTAGCGGAGTGCTATTACACAATAAAAAATTATAAAAGAGCTATTATTGAATTTGAAAAAGTCTTTTCTTTTTCAGGAACAGATAAAGATGACGATGCGCAGCTTAAGTTAGGTCATTGTCATCGAAGCATGGGAAATATCAAGAAATCTAAAGAAGAATACCAAAGACTATTGGATTATTTTCCAGGTTCTGAGTTTTATGAAAAAGCTCGAGAATCTATTAAGCAACTCAACGTACAATAGAACTAATAACATCCTATGTCTTTAAAAATATTTTATTTTACTACTGAAATTGCACCTTTTGCGAATACATCATCATTGAGTAAATACTCTGTTGATATTCCACTAGCACTTCAAACTGCTGGGCATGACATAAGAACTATTCTGCCTAAATATGGCTTTGTAAGTGAAAGAAAATATATCCTTAGAGAAGTTATTCGACTTAGAGAGATACCATTTGATTTTAATGGTGAAAATGAGATTGTCTCTGCAAAAAGCGCATTCATACCTAAAACAAGAGTACAAGTCTACTTTCTTGAAAATAATCATTGGTTTAAACCCCTTACAGATCTTTTATATAAAGCAAAAAATGGAAGAGTGCTGCCTGATAACGATGAAAGGTATGCTTATTTCTCAATCGCATCTATAGCAACATTACCGCACCTTTTTTGGAAGCCTGATGTGATTATTTGCAATGACTGGCAAACTGCATCTATTCCATTGATCTATAAACAGGTTTATGAGAACAAAGAATTCTATGATGATATAAAAACAGTTATAACGGTTCATAATATTGATGAACATTGTATCTATGATCGTTCCGTATATAAAAAATTAGGTATTCAATTACCTGAAAATCTAAAAGGTAATAAAATTAATTGCTATGAAGCAGCTGCTCCATTCGCCGATCTAATTATATCGCTTGATAGCCCATCAAATAATAACACTAAAGAGCTACTTAAGCTTCCATTAATTAAAGCAAATAAGAAAAAATTAGTATCTGTCAAGATAGATGATAGTGAATCTCCAAATTATGATGATACAGCTACCAAAATAAATGAAGAATTAACGAAACATTTCGCCTAGTTCTTTGTTTATTGCATATAAATTAGATTAATCATGTCCATACCAAGCTCTAGAGTTATAAACTTTACTTTATTTCTCCTCTTCATTTTAATATCCTGCGAAGACAAACCTTTAAAGGTTGAAGATAAAAATTTACCGTTTGCAATAGATACGATATCGTTTCATGTTGTGGATGGACTTACTTACCAAACACCTCCTCTTATGAGCGGTTCGAGAAATCTATATCTAGGAAATAAAGATGAATATGAATTTGAATTTGATTTACTAAGATTTAATAAATTTTCGAATCAAAGATATGATCCATTCACAGGAAGTACTGTTGGTGAATTTCATGACTATAATGACTCATCTTTAACTGTAGATAGTTTAACATTAACTCTTAATTTTATTGATTCTACTTTCGCAAATTCTATTTTTTATTTACGTTACTTCCCAAATGTTTCTGATTCAGTTTTTAGTCGAAATCGTACAAATTATTTAAATTATAATGCTAACTATTCAGATATTATCTCTTATGGAACTATTTCGCACGATACATCCAATTCTTATTCCAAGCTTAATTTTAATATTGACACTACATATTTTGCTGAATTCACAGATACCTCAATAATAGATTTTAATAATTCATTTTTAGTAGGCGTTCATAATACTGAGATGGATTTTTATGAATTCTATAGTATGAATAGTGGAGAAATCACTAGCCCGGCTTTGTCTATATATTTTAAATACATCATCAATGATTCAACTACCGTTGATACCTTTAATGTTCATAACGCTGTTGAAGATTTATCAATTGTTAAACCCGCCAATCTCATTGAAAGTGATACTAGTAATTTGTCTGTTTCGCTTGCGAAAGGCCTTAAATCTTTAATTATGATAGATACAAAGGAATGGAAATTGCCAAAGGGTAGTATCATTAGAAAATCAGAACTTGTACTATTTTCACTTAATAATGATACATCTAATTCAATAATAATTAATTCATACCCATTAAACGATAACGATTTTCCTGAACAATATACTTTTTATGAGAATGAGCCATTTGATTATCAACTTAATAGCCTTTCTTCATCAACACTAAAAAATAATGAATTAAAATTTAATCATAGGATAGGTAGTAATAATTTTTTTGAAAATAATAAATCTATTCAAGTATTCAATATTCAACCCAGCGTAACAAATGATCCATTTACAACTATCAATTTTTATAACTCAAATCATATTGAATTTTTTCCTAAGCTAAGAATTACTTATGTCGTTCCTTGATTATCTAAAAACATTCATATTATTATTGAGTATTACTTATTCTCAGTCAATCTATAATTCTCATGGATTGGGAATTATGAATTCCTCCTACCATTCATCTAGCGATGGGCTAGGATCAATTGGACTAATTCCAAGTTTTGCATCAAAAGTATCATTAAGCAATCCTTCCACTTGGAGTCATTTAGATTTTTCATATATTAATACCTCGTTTCTATCCCAATCATTTGAATTGAAAAATTCAAATTCTAATAGCTTATCTTCTCAATTCAATGGTATTCAATTTCTGATCCCGATTAGAGGTAAATATGCCATTGGCTTAACGGTCAAACCTATTAATAGCCACAATACATATATGCAAACAGATACATTGAATGTTCAATACTATGATGATTCTATTAATTCATTTAAAGAGTTTAGATCTGGCGGTGGAATTATGGCTTCCAATTTTGCATTCACCCTACCGATTAATGCTAAAATGAATATTGGTTTTGGCTATGATAATTATTTTGGTTCATCTCGAAATGAAAAATCAATCATTTTAAATGATATTTATTATCGATCGCTTAATATTATTTCTTATAAAGGTTCAAAATATAATACTTATTTTTCTGGAGAAATTTTTGAATCAGACAAATTATTAATTAGTTTATATTCTGGTGTTGGTAAAACCTTAAGACCCATTTCTGGATATAGTTATAATTTTGAATTATTTGAAGACTCTGATAGAAATTTTGTACCCAGCTCTAATGATTTTCCATCAGATGCAGATGTAGATACTGTACATTTAGAAAATATCTATGCACCCAATGATTTTAATGTGGGTTTCAATATAGATTTTAAAAATTCTTTGAATACATATTTTGAATTTCAACAATGGAATGATAATGCTGAAAATATGGATTTTATTAGCCTATACAATGATCAGATTATATCAAAAAATCATATCGGCATTGGTTTAGTTAAATTTGGAGATTTGGATGCAAAAGACTGGCAAGACAAAGTAACCCTAAGATTAGGTCTGTATCGAAAGAATTACAGGTATATTATGGCTAGAAATGATGTAATTGAGAATGGATTATCAATAGGTTTTGGCATTAAATTTGGTAATACAGGAAATCAACTGGATCTTTCCTTCAAAAATGGAAATCGTTCATCCGTTGATTATTTTAACGAATCATTTAGAGAAATTTCAGTAGGAATTAGCATAGGAGACGTATGGTTTTTAAGAAGAAGAGCAAAGCAATGACGCTTAATTTATTTAATAATAAGATATTATTTTTTGCAATTGCAATATTTATAACAATGTGTGCACCACCCGCACCAGATGTTAGCGCTGATGCGGCAGAAGAAGCACGTCAAGACTCTATAAGAAAAGTAAGATGCCCACGTGTTTTTAGTAGTGCAGCCGAGTTTTATAAAAATAGGGATTGGGAAAATACAGTTAAAGTTTATGGTGAATTAACAGATCTTGGTTGTGATCGCGATGATCCAAAAGAAGTGTATCTATATTATGCAATCGCTTATGAATACATGGGTCGACATGATAGTTCTGAATATGTATTATTAAAGGGTTTGAATTTTTTACCCGATAACGTTGAATTAAGAAAACGTTTAGCCTATTCTTACCAAAAGCAGGGTAAAAAAGATCTACAAATGGATGAACTTGATAGATTAACATATTTATCACCTGAAGATGTTGATATTAAAACTGAACTATCAAAATTATATGAAAAAGAAGGTCGGTATGAAGATCAAATAGTAGTTCTTAAAGATCTATTAAAAATTCAACCTAATAATGAAGGCGCGCAAAGCGACCTTGCCCAAGCTTATGAGAAGAGCGGTAGAGATCCATTGGAAGTATATAAAAGTCGATTCGAAAGCAACCCGGATAATATTAGCTACGGCCTTGACTATTCTGATAAGCTATTAGAGGTTGATAGAGCAAATGAAGCTATTGATATTTTAAAGCAAGTAGTTGATGAGGACCCAACAAGTAAGGTGGCCTTTCGTAAGCTTGCACAGGCCTACGATAGCGCAGATGATCTTGAATCCGCTGCAAAGACCTATGAAAAACTGTTTAGACTGGATCCCAGAAATTTCAGAACTGCAATTAAAATTTCCGAAGTTTATTTAGAAAATCAAGATTATGCATCTGACTTTGATTGGGCAGATAGAGCCGTCATGCTATCTGATGATGGTGAAGCCCAAGCAGCAAAAGCCAACGTCTATTATAAAGGTTTTCAAGCCTGTAGATCTGGGCAAATAAGCACAGATGACAGGGTAGTTGCAACCCTTGCATATGATGGCTTTGAAAAAGCAGAAAAAATGGGATTTTCTAGATATAGTCGTTCAAAAACCTGGCTAAGTGAAAATGAAGTTCTATTTGGAAAAGCGCAATGGTTTATGATGGATGCAAATATAAAAAATAGAGGCTATGTTAAAACAACTACTTCTTGTTATAACTGGGTAGGGGAGCGTTTAAACAAACAAAGCGGTTGGTAATTGCATTGAGCAAACATCATCCTTTTTCTCATATAAAAAAATCCGATCAACAAGTTTACGATATATTACTTCGTGAATTAGATCGCGAGCATAATACCTTAGAGCTTATTGCTTCAGAAAATTTTGTAAGCTATCCAGTACTTGAAATGGCTGGTGGTGTGATGACAAATAAGTATGCGGAGGGATACCCTGGCGCTAGATATTATGGAGGATGTGAGCATGTTGATGAAGCTGAAAATTTAGCAAGAGAGCGCGCAAAAAAACTTTTTCAATGTGAATACGCCAACGTTCAGCCGCATTCAGGTTCACAGGCAAATATGGCTACATTAATGACCTTTGCAGATATTGGTGATACTATCATGGGATTGGACTTGGCCCATGGTGGGCATCTAACCCACGGAAGTAAAGTCAGTTTTTCAGGAAAAATGTATAATTCTGTATCCTATCAGGTCGATCAAGATACCGGCAGAGTAAATTTTGACTCAGTGAGTGAAATCGCTCATAAATATAAGCCAAAAGTTATTATATGTGGAGGAAGCGCATACCCTAGACATGTTGAATTTTCTGAGTTTAAAACTATTGCAGATGAAATTGGGGCTTTTTTAATGGCTGATATCGCTCACCCATCTGGACTGGTAGCAGCTGGATTGCATCCCTCTCCAATGCCTTTTTGTGATGTGGTGACCACTACAACCCATAAGACATTACGTGGACCCCGAGGTGGGATGATTATGATGGGAAAAGATAGTGAAAATAAATGGGATATAGTTGCTCCAAAATCTGGCAGAATTAAAATGGTATCTGAAATATTGGATTCTGCTGTAATGCCCGGCATACAGGGTGGTCCATTAATGCATATTATTGCAGCTAAGGCTATAGCTTTCGGTGAGGCATTAGAACCTAATTTTAAAGTATATGCACAGAGTATTATTGATAATGCCAAAACTATGGCTACTGCTTTACAAAGTAAAGGGTATGAATTAATTTCAGGTGGTACTGATACTCATGTTGTATTAATAGATTTATCAAATAAAAATGTAACGGGAAAAGCTGCAGAAAAAGCACTTGAAAGAGCTGGAATTACCGTAAATAAAAATATGGTACCATTTGATAAAAAAAGTCCATTTATTACTAGCGGGATTCGCGTAGGGACACCCGCGATAACAACACGCGGTATGGGCTGTGATGAGATGAACCAAATAGTCTCTTTAATTGATGAAGTAATAACAAATATTGATGATCAAACTGCTATTGAACGAGTCAATAAATCAGTAATAGAAATTTGTCAATCATTTCCACTTTATAATGAATTACACGAATAAATACTTTCTTTATTCTTTTCCTTTTTTTCTCTTTTTAAATATTTCCTGTAGTACATCAAAGATGGGCGTGATGGCCTTAAACTATACTCCATCTATATCTGAGTCTTATTTTAAG
>JAYZHP010000019.1:0-3381 GCA_036166415.1 Fidelibacterota bacterium
CAGCTTTAATCAAATACTGATTTTCGCTTAGAGCGCTTGCGCTCAGCTTTTCGTTTTTTTCGATCCTTCCACCACTTATAAACTTTAGTTTCATAAAATGGATCAATATATGGTTTCGCTTGATTCATAGTCCATTCCTTTACAGAAAAGACAAACATATTTTTTGGAAATGATGTGAGCTCGTCCTTTGGGGTGAAATAATTTGATCTGCGATCCATAAACCAATCGTAACCCACCCAAGCTAATGCGAAGAATGAAAAGGATGTGATCATTGAATAATAACTGCCCGGCTTCTCTTCAGGCTTGCTAAAGTTTGGTAGATAGTTAAGGGACGGTTGAAATGATTTTTTTCTCCACATTTGAAACCCCATACTTGTACCATGAAATGCCAGTCCAGTATAAAATCCTCTTCGAATAGAGCGTTCGACATAAGAAGGTCCTGTATAAACCTTATATATATCATAGAACGAATGAAATTGCGGTAAACCCGTGGTGTCATCGTAATGAAAGGTTGCCACATCAGGAGTTTTTAAGGCTGGTTCAAAGAATATATTATCGAAATTTAACGTATCTCCTGAATGAAAAATAACATAACCATCTCTTCTTTGAACTTCATTGATTCTATCTCTAAACGAACGGCTTTGATGTATGATATAACCGTAATCATTATAGACAATATAGGTTTCATCTAACGGTATAGAATCTCTGGTTAATTCACCAGATAGAGTATAGAAGAGACTGTCTCGTAATATAGAATCGATCAATACCGTATTCGCACTGCCATCTAATTCTACAATGATATGACGTATATTGATCGAATCCGGCTCTATTGGATCTGTGACAAGGCGATTATAATAAATGCGGGTGGAATCAGTATAGTCCTCAATCTCATATTTTGGAAATTCAACTTCATTTTTTACAACTCCTAGATCAAGATTCTTATTTTTTAGATGGATACGCTGTTTTATTCCAACCCTAGTTCCAAGATCAACTGATATAATATATTCTCCTGGTAGAATATTTTCGAACTTAAAATGACCACCAAAAAATCTTCTAAATAATTTGGTTGTGGTACGTGTGGTTTCTAATGTTTTCTCAAGGGTATCAAGTAGCATCACCTCAGCATCAGGAACCAATACACCATTTCCGTAAGCTGCTTTTCCGCTGATTGTAAATCTCTCTTCAATAATATTTATATTGGCAGGGAGCGCTATTTCAAGAGAATCATTTGTTGAATTAGAAACAGAATCTTGAACTGTTGTTTCATCGATATTTTCTTGAGCGATTATGCATGATCCAATTATCATCAATACAAGGAGATTGTATTTAGTAATGAAAAATGCTCTATATATTTGCTTTTTTGAAATCATGGCAATGGTAAAAAAATATCGTAATTTTAATGAATAATATTATGAATGATTTTAAAACTCAATTTATTTTAACCGCTTTTCTATTTATTGGAGTAGCATTTTCGCAACCCAAGTTTAATTTTATTCTTGGCACAGGTTACTACAATCCAAAAATAGAAACAAGCGATCCTATACCAAAGATTGGATTTGTTGGTAAAAATTTACTGCTAAACTGGGGCATGCGTTATCAAATTTATCCAAATGTTAGAATTGGTTATGCGCAATCGCATTCATTGCATTTTGGTTCTATCGGTAGTTCTAATTATCGTCGAAATATATCATATCGATCTGTGAGTTTTGAAACCTTTTATTATATTAAAGAAAAGATGGAGCTTAATTTTACACTTGCCCCAATGCTTAATAAAGGATCAATTACCGTTACGGCTGAAGCTCCAACCGATGACTGGGACTCGCTATTATCAACCTATGGTAATTCAAGTATCAAGTTAAAAACCGGCAGTAGTATGACTAAAAGTTGGATGGGTTTTTCCAGCCATGTAGGATATAGATATTATTTCTCTAGATTGCTTTCGGTTGAAGGTAAATTAGGCTATTTCATGTCTAGCTATTCTGAGAAAAATTGGAAACTGGAAGGGGAGAAGGTTACAGGTCCCACAATGAAAATTGGTAGATTACCAATACTTCAGATCAATTTAATCATTGGTCTTTGATCTTATGCAAAAACTTTTCAGTTATATAAAAATTTCTTCTCTTATAATGGGGTCTCTATTTCTTTCAGCTTTATATGGGCAGATTGATCAAGTGGATATTAATTCAAAAGAATACGTTGAATGGGTTGGTACTTGCGAAACCGATGTGATTGAAAAAGCTCAATTAGATGGTTTAGCATCATTGACAACTCTAGAGCGCGTACAATATTATATCGATACCAGGAGATGTAAATATAAACAACAGGCAAAAGTTGTCCATAGCCAAGTTGATGATAAACAATTAAAGGAAGATGCGCAAAACACCAACATGCTAAAAGGTAAATCTGGAAGTATTACATATTGCGTAGGATCTCTATTATTATATTTAACATTGACCAATGGTCAAAAGTTATAGATTTAATTATGAAATATTTTTTAACACTATCTTTTATTCTGCTCTGTAGCTTGATTTATGCTCAGCCTAAGGAACCGGGTGCAGACTATAAATACGTATTAAGAATTCAACGAGGAATTGAGTCCGAAATTGGATTTTACCTAGATGAGCCTAAGACCGGTGATTTAAAAAAAGTACATCGAGAAAGTACAGGTTATTTGTTTTTAGCAGAATCAAATCCACAGCATAAAGGACTGTCAATTCGATCAGAAAAAATCAAAAAAGCCGTAGGAGAGTTAGGGCGAAAAAAATATAACCCTAATATCCCTAAGGTGATAAAAAAGAATATTAGGTATCACTATTTTTATATTGATGAATTTTCTAATGATTGAAGAAAATCATCACCAAGTTCTTTAAGAATAATCTCTGAAATCGCTTTAGCGATTTGATCATCTTTTAATCCCTGTTCTTTTAGCTCGCCCCACGATTTAATTAGCGTGTTTAAATCATCTTCATTTGAAAAGATTTCATCTAAGACAGGTGCAGGTATATCAAAATCTCGTAGGCGTTGATATATGTTTAAATTTGATGATTCCATAGTTAAACTTACATCTATTCAATTACACGCAAAAGGAGTAGTTAAATGGAGAAACACATTAAGATTATATATGGACTTTTGATTGTTGGTTTTCTATCAATTTCAGCTCAATTATGGCTACAAAATAAAACCCTAAATGATCTCAATACAAAAATGGAATCCGTTAGAGAGTTGTTATTTAGATTTGCTTGATTGACTTATAGATAATTAACGCTAATTTCATTTTCGTTTTTTTACATTTTTTTTATTATTTGGCGTCGTACCCAAGTGGTCTAAGGGATCGGTTTGCAAAACCGCCATTCGCCGGTTCGAATCCGGCCGACGCCTCAG
>JAYZHP010000020.1:0-2696 GCA_036166415.1 Fidelibacterota bacterium
TTTCTTTCCTTAAATCTAATAAGACCAGACTTCTTAGTTATTTTTGTATTATATATTGCATTATACAAAGGAAGATTTGCTGGAACCATAATAGGTTTTTCTCTTGGTTTGCTTTCAAATTTATTTGGTGTCGGCTCATTTTTTGGATTAGAGGCACTTTCTTTATCTATAGTGGGTTATCTTGGTGGGTATTTAAGTAAGAGTTATGAAAAATTACTTCCCTATATATTTCACTCATTGTGGTTATTGATTATCTTCCTCCATTTTTTTATTATTTGTTATTTTAGATTTCAGAATATTTATTTATCCGATACCTTTGATTTTATTTTTAAGTGGTTTGCATCTATTTCTTATACATTACTATTTCTTATTGCTATACATTTTATATACCCGCTAAAGGATGCTTCAAATGCTGAGATCTCCTAATGTAGCTTCTAAAAATCGCTTGTGGGTTTTCTATATTTTTGTCTTTTCTATCCACTTATTACTTATTGGAAGATTTTTTAAAATTCAAATAATTGATAATGAAATATATTTAAAAAGAGCAAAAAGTAATTATGTCAGAGCACTATCCATACCGGCGCCAAGAGGTTTAATACTTGATAGAAATGGCAAGATAATTGTTGATAATTACCCAACATATGTAGTTTATGCAATCGGTGCCGAAGTCAAAAATAAGAATCAAAACTATTCCATTATTAGCAAAGCGACCGGTATAGATACTCTTTCGCTAATCAACAATTATAAAAATTATTTTCGTAGCAGATTTTTACCAGCAAAAATTGCGAAAGATTTAACTATAGAACAACTTAGCAAGCTTGAGGAAAATAAAAATAATTTATCAGGTATTATATATGAACAATTCCCTGAGAGGATTTATCACCCAACGGTAAAGGCAACACATGTTTTGGGCTATTTAAAAGAAATAGATAAGGAAATGATAAATAAATCACAAACCAATCAATATAGCTTTGGAGATTTAGCTGGATGGTCAGGTATAGAAAAAAAATATGAAAATAAACTAAGAGGTCGAAAGGGCGTTTCATATTATCAAGTTGATGCATATGGCAGAGAAGCGGGTGAGGTTGATGGATATGATAATATTTTATCACAACCTGGCCAAAATATTAATACTACTTTAGATATAGACATTCAATTATTAGTAGAGCAAATCTACGCTAATAAAAAAGGTGCTGCTATCGTATCAATTCCTAATACTGGTGAAATATTAGCCTATGTAAGTTCACCTGATTACAATCCTAGCTTATTTACAGGTATGGTTTCAAGTGAAGAATGGCAAGAAATTGTATCGGATCCAGATAGGCCATTATTGAATCGCGCTGCAAACGGAATGTATCCACCAGGCTCTATATACAAAATGGTTGTAGCCGTAGAGCTCTTAGAAAAGAATCTTGTAAATAAAAATTGGTCCGTATTTTGCACAGGTGAGTATGAATTTTATGATCGAGTGCATAAATGCTGGGATAAGAATGGTCATGGTACTGTAAATATTGAATCTGCGATAGCTCAATCATGTGATGTATATTTTTATGAAGCAATACAAAAGGTCAGACTTGATGAATTAGAGAAAAGATCAATTGATTTTTTACATGGCGTTCCAACCAATATCGATCTGCCATCAGAAATGAAGGGTAGAGTACCAAATAGAAAGTATATGAACAAATTATACGGAAGGTATGGCTGGTCGACTGGAGCGATGCTCAATATAGCTATAGGTCAGGGTGAAATATTAGTAACGCCGATTCAAATGATGGCTTATACCAATCTCTTAGCAACTAAAGGGAATACAAAAAACCTTCACTTAGTCACCCCCAATTTATTATCAATAAATAATAATGTTTCAATCAGTGATGAAACTTGGAATATTATCCATGATTCTATGCGTAAAGTTGTATACGACCCAAAAGGCACTGGAAAGCTTTCAAATCCAAAAATTAATAATGTAAATGTGTATGGTAAAACAGGGACTGCTGAAAATCCACATGGAGAAACACACGCTTGGTATGTGGGGTATGCAAATAAGGGTGATGATACGGTTTCAGTAGTTATTTTAGTTGAAAATGGTGGAGGTGGTGGAAGCGTTGCTTCTCCAATAGCTAGAAAAATATTTAATAAATATTTCAACAAGAATAATCCAAAAATTGCTAACAAACAATGATTGAAAACTTAATAAAATCAATAAAGTCATCTCCGTTTGGATTAATCGTTATCATTTTTGGTATATTAATTATTGGATTAACATCTTTATATAGCGTTGCAGAAATAAAAGCAGATGATGCATCAAATGCATTTTTAAGGCAAATAATTTTTTTAATTCCCGCTCTCATATTAATGATGCTTTTTTCTTTAATTCCTAAGAAGATAGTTCATGAATATGTATACATATTATATATAATAATCACGCTTTCTGTTGTAATTCCTTTTTTTGGTTCTAAGGTTGCAGATACATACAGATGGATAAATATAGGATTACCTTTTAGTCTTCAACCTTCGGAAATTGCAAAATTAATTATCGTATTGACCCTAGCAAGATATCTGTCAGATCGAAATATTCAATTAAACCATTTTACTTCTAGCTTTATTCCTTTCATGATAGCATTTATACCAGCTATAATTGTACTTAATCAGCCCGATCTTGGTACAGCCCTCGTTATGATAAGCCCGGTAATTCCAAT
>JAYZHP010000021.1:0-2562 GCA_036166415.1 Fidelibacterota bacterium
TCTACCACTACCCATAGCTAAAGAACACCTACCAGAATCATCGCATCTTCCAGCTGTCGCAGGATCGAATTTGACACTATTGATCGCATAAGCAATCACACTTCTTGGTCCACCTACTGAAGCACCTGATTCAGAAACTATATCAGGAAAAAGAGTGAATGCTGCATTGACATTTTGCTCTCTGATCGTATTTGGATTATGAGGATTAGGGAATGTTCCCACTTCATGATTTGGGATACCGTTGCCAGAAAGAATCCTATTTGTACCATCTGATGTCCAAGAAAATATACTATAGGCCTTTACCGATTCATCATTGTTATATATTTTTTCATTAATATCTACAAGAATATTTTCAGTGTTATACAATGCCTCATTTGACGTTTTGGAGGCTTTGTCATCATTGGGTTCCTGACAGCCCATAATCAAAATTAGATTAATTATAAAAAAGGGGTTTTTGTATCGCTTCATTATTTTTCTTTGTTCAATATTTAACAATTATTTAAAATAGTATGCTCTTAAAAATTACCGTATTTATAGATTATAGTAAAACCTAATAAATTCTGATAAAACAAAAAGCCCCTCAATAAAGAAGGGCTTTATGTCGATAATTGAGGGCTATCCTCATGTCGGGGTGGAGAGATTCGAACTCCCGACCCCCTGCTCCCAAAGCAGGTGCGCTAACCGGACTGCGCCACACCCCGATAATTCATTTACTTCAATTGGGTGAGTGATGGGACTTGAACCCACAGCCTCCGGTGCCACAAACCGGTGCTCTAACCAGTTGAGCTACACCCACCATACAAACTAATAAATCTCACATATTGAAGCCGGCTAAGTTAGTATTATTGTCACTAGTAGTGAAAAAGAATTTTTTATTATCTAATAATTAGCTATCAATTCAAATTTGATGATTATGTTGTAATTTTATACATGCGTCTACTTACTAGATACATACTTAAACAACTTATGATGCCATTTGTGTTCTCACTCTTGATCATCATTTTTGTTCTTTTCACTCAATTTCTGCTTCGCGCCATAGATAGATTTATTGGTAAAGGCCTTGATGTTGGAACCATTTTTGAATATTTGTTTTTGAATTTAGGTTGGATTGCGGCTTTGTCTGTTCCAATGGCAGTTCTAGTTGCGGCTCTGATGTCATTTGGTCAATTTTCTGAAGATAATGAGATTACTGCGATGAGGGCATCTGGCATAAGCTTCAATACCATTATTAGACCAGCTATTCTTTTTGGTATGACAATCTCTATTATTCTAATTCTGTTTAACTCATTTATTATGCCTGAAATGAATTTTAAAGCAAGAATGCTATCAGGAGATATATATCGTAAACGCCCTGATCTAAATATTGAACCTGGATATTTTATGGATGACCTTCCAAACTACAGCATGATCATTCGCGATAAAGAAGGTGATACATTAAAAGATGTTAGGATTTTCAGCAAAGGCTCGAACGAAACACAAACGAGCATCCATTCGCAAACAGGTGAACTCTCAACAATAGATGACGCAATTGTTCTTGATATGTTCAATGGGGAAATTCATGAACTGGATACCCGTGATTTTGGCAACTATAGAAGAATAGAATTTGAGAAGCATAAAATAACAATTGCCGCTGATGATCTTTTTTTGAATCGACGCGATACCACCAGTAGGTCTGATAGAGAAATGACTGTCGCAATGATCTTTGATAAACAAGAAAATATATTAAATCGAATTAATATTGTTAATTCAAGGATTGGGCGTGCATTTGCTAGAACCGGATTAGATAGTATCGTCCCAGGGAATTTTGAAGAATCTCAACTAATTTTATCTGATTATAAAAATACCTACAGCTCAGATTCCTCTTACACAACTGATCAAAAATATAAAAAAGAAAAAGATATCAATATTGCTGAACGACAACTTCGCAATGAATATAATCTGCTTAGAAGCTATGCCAAGTCAAGCAATAAGTATGCAGTTGAACTGCATAAAAAATTCTCACTACCGGTAGCCTGTATTTTATTTGTTATGACTGGTGCATCCTTAGGGGTATTGTTTAGAAGAGGCGGTTTTACCATTGCAGTTGGTCTTTCCTTTGGGTTTTTTCTCACCTATTATATATTAATGATTGGCGGCGAAGACTTAGCTGATCGTAATTATGTTTCACCTGTGGTTGGGGTGTGGTCTCCTAATATCATATTATTAATTATATCGCTGTATCTTATGCTGCATACAATTCGGGAACAAGCGCCATTAAAATTCAATTTTAATATAATTAAAAGATTCATGAAAAAGAATGAACGTAGCACAGATCATCAATAAGAAACTCATCGGGGATCCCTTATCAAATAGTGAATTAGAGTTTGTAATCCTTTCATATATTGAGAATAAGATTGATGATGCTCAGATGGCAAATTTTTTAAAATCTATCAAAAAGAATGGAATGAGCAAAAATGAAACAATTGCACTAACTCGCATCATGATCGAATCAGGGGAAACAATCAATTTTTCCCAAAATAAATCATTTATAGCTGATAAACATTCAACTGGAGGAATTGGAGA
>JAYZHP010000022.1:0-4254 GCA_036166415.1 Fidelibacterota bacterium
AACAAATAATTAAATGTCAAGTTGAGCGTTTTGAGCTAAAAAGAGAAGAAGGTTATAAAATAGATTTAGATTACTTGGCAACAAAATTAGATCAGAAATTTGATTTATTTATTTGGGTGAATCCAAATAGTCCAACCGGATTACATGTAAAAAGAGAAGATATTGAAAGTCTTTTAAAAAAACAGTCTGGCTGTAAAAGAATATGGATTGATGAGACATATATTGAATACATAGGCAAAGAGCAATCCTTAGAATCTTTTGCTGCACGTTCAACAAACATTATTGTTTGTAAATCTATGTCAAAAGTCTATGCATTAAGCGGTTTAAGGTCAGCCTATTTATGCGGATCACCTCATCAGCTGGAAGACCTCAAAGTCTTAACCCCGCCATGGTCAATAAGTTTGCCTGCACAAATAGCAGCTACTTATGCATTAGAATCTGATAGTTATTATATGGAGAAATATCAAGAAACGCATAACCTTAAGAATGAATTGGTGGCGAAACTAAAAGATATTGGTATTAATGAAATTATTCCAGGGGTTGCAAATTTTATAATGTTTCATTTGCCTAATGATTTCAAATCTGTTAGTTCAATAATTTCTGAATGCAGAAAAAAAGGTTTATATCTTAGAGATGTTTCAGGGATGGGTACTTCAATTGGTACAAGCGCTATGAGAATGGCTGTAAAGGATAGCGCTACAAATAAACGTATGATGGAAATATTTACAACGGCTGTAAATTAGGTACAAATAAAAGATAAAAAATGAATGTAATTCAGCCATTTCATGTTGCCTTTCCAGTTAGAGACCTAAAGTCTACCAAAGAATTTTATACTACAGTATTAGGATGTTCAGTTGGTAGGACAAGCGATCACTGGATTGATTTTAATCTCTTTGGTCATCAGGTAGTTGCGCATTTGAGCCCAAATGAAGCTAAGATAGTAGATACTGGGGATGTAGATGAAAAGAAGGTCCCTGTTAGACATTTCGGCGTGATCTTAGAATGGGATCAGTGGCATAGATTTGCAGATAAGCTGAAGGCTAATAACGTTCAGTTTATGATTGAGCCTTACATTAGATTTAAAGGCGAGGTTGGAGAGCAGGCCACAATGTTTTTATTGGATCCAAGCGATAATGCGCTAGAATTTAAATCATTCAAAGATCAGTCATTTATTTTTAAAAAATAATAAATTTAAAATAGCTTACCATGTCAAATCATTTAATCGCTATTGTTGGAAGGCCCAACGTAGGCAAATCAACTTTCTTTAATCGCCTACTTAAACAGAGAAAAGCGATAGTTGGCTCACAAGAGGGGATCACCAGAGATCGATTGTATGGCGAGATTGATTGGTCTGGTCACTCGTTAACTTTTATTGATACGGGTGGATATATTCCTGAGGATATTGATGTATTCAATAGCGCAGTTAGAGACCAGGCGCTTGCTGCTGTCAATGAAGCAGATCTTATTTTATTTATGGTTGATGGAAAAGATCATCCTACCGCATCCGATAAATCATTAGCAAGCTTAATCCGTGAATCAGGTAAGAAGTTTATCTTAGCAGTAAACAAATGTGATACCTTAGAATTAGATAAACAGGCATATGGTTTTCATGAGTTAGGTATGGATCCTATTTGTTCGGTATCTGCATTAAATGGCAGATTAACAGGGGATTTGCTTGATTTAATATTGGACCAGTTACAAGTTGAAGGCGCTGATCAGATCAATGAGATTGCAGAAGGAATGCGTATGGCTATTGTTGGTATGCCAAATGTAGGTAAATCCTCAATTACAAATGCGCTACTTCAAAAGGAGCAAGCTATTGTGACTCCCATCGCGGGAACAACGCGCGATTCGATAGATTCAAAATTAAAATATTATGGTAAATCCATCACTCTTGTTGATACAGCTGGGCTTAGGAAAAAAAGTAAGCTTGATGATAATATAGAATTTTATAGCAATGTTAGAACCAGGCGAGCTATTATCAACTCTGACGTTGTTTTAGTTGTGGTAGATGCAGAAAAAGGCTTTACCAAGCAAGATAAATCAATTATGGATGATGTTATCACTAAAGGAAAGGGAATGGCTATCGTAGTTAATAAATGGGACTTAATAAAAAAAGAAACCAATACGATGAAAGAGTTTGCTTTAGAGATGTCGATTCAGTTTAAATCATTAGCGCATTATCCTGTATTATTTATTTCTGCAAAGACCAAGCAACGAATCAGTAGTATCTTAAAAAAAGCTCATGAAATTTATGAATTACGTCAAACTAAAATCCCTACATCTGAATTAAATAAATTCTTACAGAAAGCTTTAATAATGCAAAGTCCGCCCGCCACCAAAGGGAAGGCAATTAATTTAAAATACATGACCCAGGTTAATTCTGCACCCCACCTCTTTGTTATTTTTACTAACTACCCTAAGCTTATTCCTTCAAGTTATAAAAGGTTTATTGAAAATCAGTTGCGCGAAAAGTATGATCTTGAGGGCATACCGATTAGAATATCATTTAGGAAGAAATAAAAAGCGAGCGCGAAATTTACCAAGGAGGTTGTAGAGGTAAGAGATTCGGCAAGAGAAAATCGCGCTCGCATTTTATTAGACTCAGTAAATCATTAAAAGTTTCAATAAATAAATAATATGTGATTTATCTCACAAAAATAGAGTTGGCTATCGCTAAAAAATCATCTAACTTTCCCGGCGTTCATTATAATAGATTTAATTATTTAATTAAATAATTCGTGACGCGGGGTGGAGCAGTCTGGTAGCTCGTCGGGCTCATAACCCGAAGGTCGTAGGTTCGAATCCTACCCCCGCTACAAATAAAAAACCCTCGATATTTTTTATATTGAGGGTTTTTTGTCAATAATAAATTTTATGCATTCAAAAAGGAAAAAATTATGAAAATTAAATTATTACCAATTATCATTTTATTGTTCGCTTGTTCAAATGCTCATAAGGAGTATACTATTGAAGAATTTATGGACATTACATCATTTGGCGGTTCTAGCTTTTCTCATGATGAAAAGTCAATTTTAATTCGAAGTAATGAATCTGGAGTGTATAATGCCTACGCAGTTGATTTAAATACATATGACTTAAAACAATTAACTTTTTCAGATTCAAATTCTATTTCACCGATTTCTTATTTTCCTAATGATAAGAGATTTTTATTTAGAAGCGATCAAGGTGGTAATGAAATTTGGCATATTTATCTTAATAATATAGATGGGTCTACAGTTGACCTTACACCTGGCTTTAAATCACGCTCCTTATTTTTAGAATGGGCAAATGATAAAAAAAGCTTCTTCTTTACATCAAATAAAAGAAATCCAAAATTTATGGATCTTTATGAGATGGACATTGATTCATTTCAATCAAAATTAATTTTCAAAAATGATGACGCCTTAAATATTGGTGATATTTCAAAAAACAAACGATTTTTAGCTTTAAGTAAAACAT
This sequence comes from Fidelibacterota bacterium, assembly GCA_036166415.1. Classification (GTDB taxonomy): domain Bacteria; phylum Fidelibacterota; class Marinisomatia; order Marinisomatales; family TCS55; genus TMED108. The sequence goes on from JAYZHP010000022.1 coordinate 3,463, forward strand.
ACACTAGGGATAATTCTGATGTTTATATATACAACTTTGATAATCAAAACTTAAAAAAAGTCCTTTTTGAAGAAACAGATGTGAATCATTCTCCAGCTGGATTTTCTCACGACTCCAAAACCCTTTACTATGTAACTGACCTTGATAGCGAATTTAGATATTTAAAAAAATATAGCATTGAAACTGGTAAGATTGAACTTGTCCAAAAAGAAAATTGGGATATAGTAGCAAATTATTTTTCTGAAAGCGGTAAATATAGAATTACTGCAATTAATAAGGATGCGCAGACAGAAATAAAAATCTTGAACACAATTAATAATAAATATCTTAAGCTGCCAAAAATGCCAAGCGGTAATATTTCATCAATAAATATATCTAAAAGTGAATCATTGATGAGTTTTTATCATGGTAGTTCACAAAATCCAAGCGATCTATACTTTTATAAAATTGGATCAAGAAAGCCTTCAAAATTAACTAGATCCATGAATCCATTAATAGATCAAAAACATCTAGGTAAAGCTAAGATAGTTAGATTTAATTCACTCGATGAGCTTGAAATTCCAGCAATCTATTATAAGCCACCCCAGTCCAATAGAAACAATAAAGTTCCTGCACTAGTAAGGGTTCATGGTGGACCTGGAGGTCAAGCTAGAGTTGGCTATCGCGCTTCAACGCAATTCTTAGTAAACAATGGCTATGCAGTTTTAGATATTAATAATCGGGGAAGTAGTGGTTACGGCAAGACATTTCAAACATTAGATGATCAGGCTCATGGTAAAGGTGATCTAGATG
>JAYZHP010000023.1:0-4512 GCA_036166415.1 Fidelibacterota bacterium
TTCCCTATATCGAATCCATGGGCTATGTGATATTAAATAAAAACGATACCCGCATGACGCTACGCAATCAAAATGGTTTTTTTACAGCTGAATATCTTGAAACGGAATGGTATAGCACTGGAGTATACGATGAACCTACCGGTAAAGAGTTTGTAGTGAAACAAAAAGTATGGATCATTCTGGATAGTAATCAGATTTCTGTGAAATCGGTATTTGGCTATATGGATGGAGAAGAGCTAGTAGTTTTTGAAAGTGCACCCGATGAGCTGTATAGAGTGGTAAATGCACTTCCAGAAGGACTCAAACAAATGGTAGCATCAAGAGCGCTTTAATGGCTTATAAAATAAAAACCACTAATTTATCTGACGTTTCCAAAAAAATTAAAGAACTATCCTTAAAAAATATTGAAAGAAAATTTATGGGTAACTCTTTTAGGGCCCTTGAAAAACTAATCGATCCAAAAGGTAAGAATAAATCGATAAAAAAATAGAAATGATAGACTAATATTTTCCTCAATGTGATTTAGGTCACAACAGAAAAATATGCACTTGAACTATCGTTTGTAATTAACTAATTTGACGTAGACTTTAAATAGTCATAGTTAAAGAAATTAAGGAGATCAATTATGATTCGCAATTTACAAGTACTTGCTATTGCTCTTTTAGTATCATCTGTTTCACTTGCTTTTGGGCAAGCTAAAGAAGCTGATAATGCTGTTGTTGGTAAATCTGTTGTAGGTGATGACGGTTCAAAAAAAGCCGCTTCTTCTGCAGCTACTCCAAAAAAGAAGCCTGGTAAAGACGCTAAAGTATATGTTGGAAAAAGCCACGAAACTGGTAAAGCAGGAGCTGTTGCTCCAAAGCCAGAAGGTAAGAGAAGAACTCTTTGGCAACGTATCACAGGTAGAAATTCTGCTGGTGAAGACAATCCAACTACTAAGAAAAAGAAGTAAATCTTCTTTTTCTATTCTAATCTAAAAATAGGGTGAATTTTCACCCTATTTTTTTTGCCCTAAATTATTTAAAATTGTATTACTTAAATGAGGAGTTTTAGGTAATGAGCCTACGATCTATTAGTACATTCGTTGTTTTTTCTGTTTCATTAGTGTTTAGCCAGTTTAGTTATCAAGTGAGTGGTGGATATTATGACCAAGCAGGAAATACAGATTATAAATACTATAATGCAGGATTCTCTGTCACATCTTACGGCGATATTGTCTTAGGTGGTTTGACAGTAAAAGATTCTGAATTTCTTTTATCTGTAGATAAGAATTTTTCTACATACGCTGGTGAAGACTATGAAGACGATCAAAATATCTTATTTTTATTTGATCTGTGGGCTAACGGTAAGTTTTCACCTTTTATTATTGCAGAAAAGTCTTACGATACTTTCCGTGGTATCAAGGATCGTAGCAATTTTGGTATCGGTGCTAAATATCGAGTGATTGGTGACATGTTATCCGTGAGCGCTGCTTTTCTTTCAGAGAGCGAGGAGGTAATCGGTAAGAATAGAGTCTATGAATATGCTGATTATGGTGATTCATTAGGTCTTTATACTTTTTCAGATCATCCCAGTATTAAACCTTCTCAGTATAGCAGAATCTCTATTCGCCCTAAATTAAAATTACCGATTGGTGAAAATTTTTATTTTCAGAGTGAATATTTTTATAAACCAGCTGGTGATGATGTCTTGACTGATTGGAAAAATAAATTTACGATTAAAACTGCTGCAGAATGGCTAAGCATTGACATTAGTTATAACCTCAAAGAGGACTCGAGACCAGCCCCTAAATACTTTATGAAATATTCAGATCAATTTGCTCATACCGCAACCTTTGAGAACCCTGGAAGTAAGGTAAAACCTGAAAATAGACCGGTTATCGATAGGACTCCAGCTCAGTCTAAAGAAGATGGTTTTGGCGAATATTACGTCACTAATTATAAAAAAGCCGATACAACCTTAAGAGTGGGATTCAGTATTTCATTTTGATTTAAGTAGATGAAGAAATCACTACTTGCTTTTTCATTACTTATTCTATCAAACTGTAATCAGTTAAAAGTAGCCACCGGTACATCTCTTCCTGAATTAACTGAACGTAACCGCTTACTTGGAGAGCTACTTCCAGAACGTATTTGTTATGATGTTCAGCGATACGATCTTAATATCAATATTGATGTGAATAAAAGAGCTCTGTCGGGCTATGTTGATTTCAAGGCAATTGCAGTTAATGATTTTACTAAGCTTCAAATTGACCTAGCGAGCAATATGAATTTGGATAGTGTCGTGTATAACAATAGACAGCTTACTACAAATCGGACAGAGGATGCTGTTTTAGTTGATTTTCCTCAAATAGATCAAAATAATTTATTTGCATTTAGAGTTTATTATCATGGTGTACCTCAAGAAGCTAAGAACCCACCTTGGGATGGTGGATTTGTTTGGAGAAAGGATGAGATGGGTCGGGATTATATTTCTGTAGCTTGTGAAGGTGATGGGTGTGGTCTTTGGTGGCCTTTAAAGGATCATATTAGCGATGAGCCTGACAATGGCGCCAGTATGACCTTTACTGTTCCAGAGGATCTGTATTGCGTTAGCAATGGAAGGCTGATATCTACTTATCAAAACCCAGAGAGAAATACAAAAACATATACCTGGGAAGTCTTAAGTCCGATCAATAATTATAATATATCTGTACAACTTGGTAATTATGTTTTGCTTCAAGATACCGTTTATAGAGATAATGGCAACCTTGAAACCATGAATCATTATGTTTTGGATTATCATAAAGATGTTGCGAGCACAGTATTCCCGCAAGCACGCCAGGTCATCCGTTTTTTTGAAAAGTATTATGGAGATTATCAATTTTGGAATGACGGTTATAAACTAGTTGAGGTTTCTTACCTAGGCATGGAACATCAATCTGCGGTAACCTATGGAAATGTTTGGAATAATTGGGGCGGGGATCATCGATCATGGACAAAAGACTATTATGGCATTATTGATGGATTACTATTTCATGAAACAGCGCATGAATGGTGGGGAAATAGCATAACAGCAACCGATCCTGCGCATGTGTGGATTCATGAGGGTATGGCTACCTATAGTGAGTCAGTGTTTATCGAAGATCAGTTGGGTTATAACGTTATGATAGATTTTATGTTGCGAAAAAGAAATGGGATACGAAATAAACTACCAATTGTTGGTCCTGAAAATCAAAATTATTGGGCATTTGGTGATTCATATAACAAAGGAGCATGGGCTTTACATACACTACGACATATTATTGATAATGATAGATTATGGTGGGATATTTTAAAATCCTTTGCTGTTAATAATGCCAAATCAAATGTTAATACCAAAGACTTTCAACGTCATGTTGAAGAAAAATATGGGTCTAATATGTCTTATTTTTTCAAACAATATTTTTATGAAAACGATATCCCTCTTCTTGAGTATTATCAAGATAAAGGAAAATTATACTTTACTTGGAAAAATGTTCATGAGAATTTTGTAATGCCCTTGGATATTGAAATCAATGGTATTGAAACAAGAATAAAGCCAAAAGCTTCCGGGGTTAATTCTATTTCTATTAAAGATTTTTCTGTGATTCATATAAGAGACTGGGAATTTTTAATAGAAAAAAGAAAAAATAAATCTTTAGCTGGATAACTGCCTAAGTCTCTCAAAAAGAATTACACTTACTGCAGCAGATACGTTAAGTGAGTTTGTTTTTCCTTGCATAGGGATGGTTGTTTGAAAGTCGCAATTATTTAAAACAATCTTTTTAATTCCACGACCTTCGCTACCTGCAACAATTGCTATTTTACCTTTGTAGTCTATTTTATGCCAATCTTTTGCATCTACACTATTTTCCACCGCAACAATCCAGAACCCATCTTTTTTTAGCTGTTCTAATGATTGATGTATGTTATTCACTAGATAAATGGGAATTTCCGTAAAAGCTCCTTGGCTTACCTGGATAACAGAATCAGTAATTTTACAACTATCATGTTTTGGAATAATTATTCCATCTACTCCAGCGCAAACTGCTGTCCGAATAATCTGACCAAGATTTTGAGGATCTTCTATCCGGTCAAGGGCAAGAATACATTTATTTCCACTATCATCATTAAAAGAAGGAAGATCCTCTTCGATTTGAGCTATGAAGTGAACAACAATACCTTGAGTTCTATGTTGCCCATAGGTTTGGGTAAATTCGGAGCGCGACAAAAATTTTACATGACCACCGTAATGACCCAACAGGTGAGTAATTTGACCATTGCTTTCTGCCTTACTTCCATTTTGAATAATGATATCAGAAATTTTATATTTTCTAGTTGAAAGAATGGCAATACAGCCATTAATACCAAATATAGTATGTTTATCTTTTGACATAAATTGAACTATAATTTAAATAATAATTAGATTGATAGTTAAAAATGCTTTAATATAAAGTTTCATAAGGAATATAATATAAATGTCACCAAAAGAATTTAATAAAGTTTCTAGTGA
>JAYZHP010000024.1:0-6186 GCA_036166415.1 Fidelibacterota bacterium
CGCAATGTTTTGATTCGAATAAAAAATAAGAATGCCAAAGTCAATTCTATTAAAGTAGAAAATAATTAAATGAGATTAATTAAGTACACCATCCTTGCCATAACTATACTTTATTGTATTAGTTACGCAGGTGAAAAAATAGCTATTGTAACCAAAATAATTGGCAAAGCTGAATATGAGAGAGGTAAAAATTCTTCAAAAATATTAACTAAGGGATTTATAATTGAAAATGGAGATAGAATTTCAACGCCTAAAGGCGGGTTTGTGGCGTTAATATTTATCGATGATAAATCTGCATTAAAAATTAGAGAAAAAACTAAAATTATAATTAATGGAAAAAAGAGCTCTAGTAAAATTAGTAAGAAAATAGACCTATCTAGTGGAACCATTCGTGCGCAAGTAGAAAATAATAGAGATTTTATTGTTCAGACATCTGTTTCGGTTGCATCTGTTAAAGGAACTGATTTTTGGGTTATATCCGATAGTAAAATTGGTGATTCAGTGATTGGCTTAGAGGGAATTGTTAGTCTTTCAAATAGAAAGTCTGGAGAAAAAATTGATATAAAAGCAGGAATAACTGGATTTTCTACTGAGGATGGTTCACTCCAATCATTTAAATCCGATCCAAAAAATACCCCGATTGACCTTACTCAAAATGACGATAAAGATAAACAGCTTGAGATTATATTTAAAGACTCTTCAGGCAAAGAGAAAAAATTAATTATTGAATATAAATAATTAAGATTTTTTGAAGTTTAAAAACATTATTCAATACCTAGTTCCTGTAATTTTGCTTATGGCATTAACTCAATTTGTTATTGCTCAGGAAAAAAACCTTTATCATTCTCCTCCTAGTTATGGTATTAAAGGAAAAGATTTAGTTATTACTGCATCTTTGATTAATACATCTAGCCCCATGGAGGCAATTCTATATTATAGATCACCTAGAAGCGAATCATATCTTGAAGTTTCTTTTATCAATAAAGGATTCAATTGGGAGGCTACAATACCAAAATTTGCCGTAACTGATTCTGGTGTTGAGTATGTAATAGCATTTCGCTTTTCAGAAAATTTAATTATCTCATACCCAAGAGTTGATCCATTTAATAATCCCTATACCCTTCAAGTGGTGGATGACCCTTTTGCTCGTAGTTCAAATATTGCCCTTGATCAAGTTGATATTCTTATTCTTTCACCGGATATTGGTGAGATAATTGAACCTAGTGAAGTATTTATCGCTGCCTCATTTTTTTATGTAAAAAATATAGATATGACCTCAGTTATACTCACATTAGATGGAGTGGATCAAACTTCTGAAATGATATTGGAGGATGATATATTAACCTTTGATCCTGGATTGGTTAATTCTGGCGATCATACTATTCAAATAATTATGAAAAATAAAGATGGCGATGATCTAGCTCCCTTTAAATGGAGTTTTACAGTTGGAGAAAGAAGAAAAGAGATGCAAGATTATGTGTCCTACAAAGGATCAGTTCAAAATAGACTATCATCAGAAAAAGTCTCAGGGATAAGCTTAAACGTTGCTGAGGTACAAGGAAAATTTGATATCGATTTTAATTGGGCTGAGGTAAAAGCAGATGCACGTCTAACATCAATGGAAAGCCCTTATATGCAACCGCAAAATCGTTTAGGAGCTCAATTTTCTTTCAGTTCTTTTATAGATATTAGTGTTGGAGATTTTTATCCCAGGTTAAGCCAATTTATGATTGATGGAAAAAGGGTAAGAGGTATTGGGTTTAAATCAGACTTTAATTGGATAAAATTTGATTTTGTCCAAGGTGAATTAAATCGAGTAGTTCATCAGCAGAAATTTTTAAATGGTGGTTATCGCCTGAATAATAACTTAACAAAAAAGAATAGCGATGGGTCGTACAGCTATTTTTTAGATCGGTCAGGTCATACTTTTAAAAGAAATATTATTGCAGCAAAACTTTCTACTGAATTTTTTTCTCGCTACAAATTTGGTGTTCATCTTATGAGCGCAAGAGACGATACAAATTCTGTCAAAAGAACACTAAACAATACATTGTTTAGTTCGGATTCATTAGTGATTGGCGTTCCAGTAAATAATTATGACCTAGATGGATTTACTACAGCAATTGAGAGCGCAGGACATCAATTAAATATTGTTTCCAGTGACTGGTCTGGAAGAAAACCCCAAGATAATCTTTTATTGGGCTTTAATATTGGAACTAGCTTTGATGATCAAAAAATAAATTTTGATTTTGATTGGAATATCAGTCTTTACAATAGAAACATTTGGGGTGGAGCTTTATCCAAAACAAACCTTGATACAACGCTCGATGATTCATTAGATGGTTTTATTGGACTGCAATACAATCAAGATGGTACTCCGATAGATGGAAATATTTCAACGATTAAGACAAGCGATATTCCCTTTGATCCGATTGCACTTAAGGACATATTTATTATTAATACAAATATGACACCTCTTGTGCCATTTGATATCAATTCAAATTTGTTGAGTAGCTTAATTAACATGCCTTCATCCGCATTTAAGTTTTCACTAAAAGGAAATTATAAATACAATAAGCTCTTAGTTGAATATCGACAGATAGGTCCAGAATATGTATCTCTTGGTAATCCTTTTTTAAGAAATAATTCTCGTCAATTCATCATTTCTGATCGCATTAATCTATTGGATAATAAATTATTTGTGAATATTGGATTTAAACATTTAGATAATAGGATACTCAAAACAACTATTAATCCATTAAACACAAATACATTATTTTTAAATCTTAATTTTTTAGTAGGGCCTGGGCTTCCCTCTTTTGCAATGAATTATCAATCCATTGGAAAAAATAATGAAAAGTCAAAGCTAGATTCGGTAGGAGGTTCTATTATTGACCTTAGGGAAAATTCGAACACTTCAAACAATATGATCGCAATGACAGTTCCATATACAAGCAATGGCATCAAACATAACTTTACTTTAAATCTTGCCAATATGACTAATCTAGACAATCTAGCAAGTAAGAGAAGTGGCGATTATTTATTTCCTAAAACAGATTCTAGGACAATTTCACTAAATCTTACTTCTGAATTTTCAACGCAGTTGAACACGAACGCTCAGTTCAGCCAAACCAAACTTGAGATTCCAACTTATAGCAATGGATTGCTTCAGAAAATTCCCTTTACATGGACAAATTTATCCGTATCAGCAAACTACAAATTAATAGATAATAAGACCTTGTTTAGAGGGGTGATTTCCGTAATGGATAATAAAAGTCAAATTAGGTCTCAATTATTAGGTTTTAGAGCGGGATTAGATTATAATCTTAGAGAAGATATATCTGCTTCCTTGATGAGTTTTTTACGATTAAACTATATTAGTAGCAATAATGGAATTCAATCATATAAAGAAGGGGTTGAAGTTAATTCATCAGGATTAATTTTTAATCTTAACTATAATTTTTAGCGATGAAATCATTTTTAAATCAAATAATAAAATATTTCCAAAGGCAGTGGGTTCCATGGGTAATTACATTTAGTTCTATTGCATTCATTTCTATTTCACAATGGATCGGTATTTTTGACACACTAGAGTTAAAAATGTACGATTATCGATTCAATACAGTACGCGGCCCCTTGACCGGATGGACAGCCATCGATTCTACCTATATAAACAACGGAACAGATATTGTATTAGTTGAGGTTGATGATGAAGCCTGGAGGCTGGTTCCTGAAGAATGGCCATATCCAAGAGGTAGTATATGGGGTCGAGCAATACGAAATTTATACAAAGCGGGTGCAAAGGTTATTGTTTTTGATATACAGTTTGATTCGCCTGAAAATAGATCCGAGATTTATAAAGACTTAATTCAGACAACAACTACCGATTATATCATGAATCAAGTGCCTTCAATGAGAGATACAACTCAAGCAGAATACATACTAGAATCACTACCTAAGCTGATTCCAAGACATGGGGATGATATATTAGGAGAAGCAGTTGCTGAAGCACAAATGTTTGGGACTACTGTAATTATGCCCGCTAAAATGGTTACGGAGCCAACTTCAGTTCCACCACAATATATAGCCTATCCTGTAAGGCAAGTCATGAATGCAAAACCAGAACTAGGCTTGATAAATGATCAAATGGATTTAGATGGATTTTCAAGAAGATATTCTCTTTTTGATATTATGGCACATGAGCCTGATAAATACTATTTGACGCTAGGGGTTAAAGCTTTTAAAGCATTTAATGAAATCCCAGATACAGCAAAACCATACTTTGACAGTGATAATCTAATTTGGGAATATGGAAATCATAAAATAAAAGCTTATGGTCAGGGTAATTCCTTTTTAGTCAATTATTACGGACCACCTTCAGGGTATAAAATTAGAGATCAGAGAAACTTGCCTCCCTGGGCAACATTTCCAAAATATTCCTTAGCATATATTATAGATACCGATGAAGTTACATTGCGAGAGCCAATGGAAGACCTAGATTGGATGAGTCAATTTTTACCTGGCGAAATTCCAGAATGGATTAGCTCGATTGAGGATGAAAATGAACGTAAAGAGATGTTAGAAGTCATGGGAATTAGTAATAGTGATATTTCAAATTCACCATTTTATAATAAAATAGTAGTAATCGGAACCTCTGTTGAGGTTCATCATGACTATAAGCAGACTCCATTTTATAATTATGCAGGAATTCAACAACTAACTCCTGGAATGGAAACGCATGCCAATGCTATTCAAACAATGATTGATGATAATTACATCAATGTGCTAGGCGGTGGATTAACAGAATTTTTTAATGAATATAATCAATATCCCTTTAGTCATTTGATGTTAATTATGCTATTAAGCTTGATTGCGCTCGCAATCCTTTCATTTGTAAATCCTGTTGTTGCTGGGTTTTTAATTATTTTAGAATGTCTTGTATATTTTGCTGTAGCGTGTGGGTTATTCGCTGGGGATATTTTTTGGGGAATTAAAACTATCTTACCCAATTTCATGATTAGCAATCTATCACTTCATTATCAATTACCACAAATTGGCGAATCTTATATTATACCGATTGTAGCACCTCTTTCTTCAGTAATGGTAACCTATTTTGGAATTGTGCTGTACGATTTCATTATGGAGCAAAAAGATAAAAAATATTTAAAAAATACTTTTGGTGCTTATATCTCACCTGACTTGATTGATCAAATGTATGAGGACAAGCAAGAACCTAAATTAGGTGGTCAGGCAGGTTATCACACCGCATTTTTCTCTGACATACAAAGTTTTTCATCATTCTCTGAGATACTTGAGCCAGAGAAAATGGTGAGCTTAATGAATGAATATTTAACTGAAATGACATCTATTCTTCTAGAACATAAGGGAACTTTAGATAAATATATCGGAGATGCAATTGTAGCATTTTACGGAGCACCCGTCCCGCTAGAAGGTCATGAATATCATGCGTGCATGACAGCTCTTGAGATGGAGAGAAAGTTGCAATTATTGAGAAAAAAATGGTCTTCCGAAGGACATTGGCCTGAACTAGTACATAACATACGCCACCGAGTTGGTCTAAACTCTGGGAAGATGGTAACGGGCAATATGGGCTCTTCTATGCGAATGAATTATACTATGATGGGAGATACGGTGAATCTAGCTGCTCGATTAGAGCCTGCTGCCAAGCAATATGGGGTTTATACAATTGTTGCTCAAAACACATATAAAGCAGTAAAGGATCAATTTGAATGGAGAATGTTAGATTATTTAACTGTAAAAGGAAAAAAGAAACCAGTTAAGGCTTATGAGCTATTCTCGGTAAAAGATGATCTTAATAATGACCAATCGCAGTTAATAACAGCCTTTAATGAAGGAATAGATTTATATTTTAAGCAAGAATGGAACAAGGCACTCAGCAAATTTAAAGAAGCATCTGAGCTCGAGGAAGATTTTCCTGATCGCCCTACAACACCATCTTTGATTTATATTCAAAGATGTGAATTCTTTTCAAAAAATCCACCAGCAAAAGATTGGGATGGCGTATGGATAATGAAGAGCAAATAATCTATTTTATACTACTATGAACGATATTCGCGGAAAAATTTTGTGGATTGATGATGAAATTGACCACTTAAAACCCCATATTCTTTTTTTAGAAGAAAAGGGCTATGAAATTACACCATC
>JAYZHP010000025.1:0-9405 GCA_036166415.1 Fidelibacterota bacterium
TTGAGTTATTTGGCCCCGCCGGCCCAAAAATACGAGAAAAGAGTTAGCTCGATCAAGTTACATCGCTGGCTTTCGTATGTACATTTTGCAGGAATGATGGCTGTTCCTTTTTTGGGTAAGAATATTGCAACATCCGATAATTATGATCAGGCATTGGCTCTGCATCAAAATGTTGCAACGATTACATTTACCAGCATGAGCCTCTCTGCATTATTAACAATATTGCCGTACTGATGAACCGGTTCATCTTTTGTTTATTTATTGGCTTTGGATTTTCCCAAACCATGGAATTATCCACTTCTAAGATCAATTACCATGGAAGTCATCCGCTGCATAGTTGGATTGGTACATCCAGTGAAGCTGCGGGTCAGATTACGTATGATGCTGATACAAATTTTGGGACCGTAACCGTAGAGGTTGCATTGACTTCATTCGATAGTCGAATATCTTCTCGCGACTCAAATATGCTCTACTATACAGATGCCTTGGATTATCCAATCGTTCGATTCGTATCAACAAATATTGAAATCTATGGGGACTCACTAAAAATTAACGGAGATCTATCGTTTCATGGTGTAACAAAAAATATAAATTCGGTAGCGAGAGTTAATTTTGATGATGGGGCAGAGGTAGCAGGAAGTTTTGCTATAGAATTATCTGATTTTAATGTAAAGAGACCTACGTTCTTGCTAATGCAAATTGCCAATACAATTAAAATTGACTACGCTTTTCAAGCAGAGAAGTAATTATTTTTGATCTTTATTATGATAAGAATCTTTTAGGTTTTTATGGCTCCTGGTCCTGCAAACTCTAAAACATTTAATAACAATGTTTATTAAATCCAAAACTCTCATTACAGTTCTTGTTATAATTTTATATACAATAGTATTCTCTCAGGAAAATATAGCAAATGATAAACGAGTAATTATTACGAAAAAAATATCGACTGGTAAAATTGAATTAGATGGATTGCTAAATGAACCAGAATGGAAAATGGTTTTGCCTGCAACAAATTTTATCCAGCAAGACCCAGTTGAAGGAGCTCCAAGTACCGAAAGAACAGAAGTATATGTTATATATGACAAAAATAATCTTTATATCGGAGCTAAGCTATTCGATAGTAATCCAGATGGAATTCTCGCTTACCAGAAACGTAGGGATCAGAGCCTTCGCACTGATGATCGTTTTATGTGGATTCTAGATACTTTTCTTGATGGTCGTACCGGTTATTTTTTTGAAGTTAATCCAGCCGGTCTTATGGGTGATGGTATTATTGCTGGTAGTGGATCTCATTGGGGAACAAACAAAGACTGGAATGGAATCTGGGATACAAGAGTAGTGATTATACCTGAAGGTTGGTCTGTAGAAGCGGTTATTCCTTTTCGTACATTAAATTTTGACCCGAATCTAGATACCTGGGGAATCAATTTTCAGCGAACGGTTCGTAGAAAAAATGAAGATGTAAAATGGAGTGGATTCCAACGTAATAAAAAATTGACTACCCCGATACACGCAGGTCAACTTACAGGTCTTAATAATATGACACAAGGTAGAGGAATTGAATTAAAACCCTACATTAGCATGAACCAGCGACAAATGAATTTAGATGAAAAAATAGAAACTAATAATCTCAATGATTTAGGCTTTGATATTTCTATGAACATTACTTCAGGGCTGAAAGGATCATTAACATATAATACAGATTTTGCAGAAGCAGAAGTAGACCAACGTCGTATAAATTTAACGCGATTCCCTTTAAGGTATGCTGAAAAACGCGGTTTTTTTCTTGAGGGTGCCGGTGTTTATTCTTTTTTGCCTCGTAATGGTGTGACGCCATTTTTTAGCCGAAGAATTGGCTTAAACGAAGGAAAACAAATACCGATAAACTATGGCGCTAGATTATCTGGACAATTAGGGAATTACGAGCTCGGTTTTATTCAAGCAAATACCAAGGCCGTAGAAAATATGTCAGGTGAAAATTTTACTGTTGCCAGAGTGAAAAGATCTTTTTTTAAACAATCTTATTTAGGTTTTGTTTATACAGACCGCTCATCAAGCAAAATCAAAGCTGACTCTTCAGCAACGGATCAAAGTCTTTATGGAACAGATTTAGATTTAAAAACTTCTGAATTTATGGGTGATAAAAATCTTGAGTTCCAAGCTTTTCTTGTATACCACACGGCACCTAAGAATCAACCTGATCTCAATTTTTTTGATCTTTCCACACGAGGCTTTAGATTAAACTATCCAAATGATATAATACGAACACATGTATCTTACCGAGAATTCGGTGAAATGTTTAATCCTGCAGTAGGCTTCAATCATCGTAATGGTTTTAAACGTATACAACCGAGTTTTAGCTATCATCCTCGTCCAGAGAAATATGAGTTTATTCGACAAATAGAATTTGGCATTCAATATGAGTATATGACCGATCTACATAATGATATGCTTAAAAAAGAAACGACGATAACACCATTTAACATACGTTTTGAAAGTCAGGATGAACTTGGAATTAAAATTGTGAACCTGATAGAATATCTTGATAAACCTTTTGCTATTTACAAGGATATAACTATCCCTATCAAAGAATATAGCAGTAATGAATTACAGTTTAAATTTGAAACATCAGAAAAACGAATGATATCGACAGAATTAGAATATCAAACGGGTGATTTTTGGACTGGAAAAAAACAGACCTTTATAAGCCAAATATCGATAAAACCATTTTCTGGTTTTAATATCCAAACCGAGTACGAGAAAAATCAAGTCACATTAAGTGAAAATAATTTTAATACGGAATTATACAATATTGAATTAGGAATTTATCCTACTCCAAGAACTGCTATTTTTACCAATATACAATATGATAATATATCCAATGCGTTGGGCCTTTTTGCCAAACTTCAACATGCCATTCGTCCGGGGAGTGACATATATTTAGTTTATACACATAACTGGATCAGTGAGGGCGATCAAATATTTGATTTTAATTTAGTTACCATATCAAAGATCAGCTCTTTAAAAATCAATTATACCTTGAGGTTTTAGGCATACCCAAAGGTTGATGTTAAAGTTAAATAATTATTTTATTTGTAGTATTTAGTTGTCCAAAAGATATTATTTGTCATGCTATTATTTGGATCATGGGTTAGCATATTATACACAAATCCAGTAATCCATATACTAAGGATAATCGGTAAGAAAATTTCAATAAATAACGACAACATTGTGTAAATGAAGATAAAAACAAATGGAAAGATCACCGCTGAGGTGACCATTGGGTAATTTCTCATAAATGTACGCATTGTATTCATAGTGCTCCTTTCGTAATTATATATGTACAAAAACCATGCTAAATATAATTCTTTGTCAAACTGTCATGAACAAATAGTATTTTCTTAAATTCATGGCAGAAGATAGTTCAATTATGTCACAAATAACTATTAATCGCATCAAAATCATAACGATGTATATCATGTCCATCTTTTATATATCCGTAGGGATAAATCATTTTGTGGATCCCGATTGGTTTACTCAGATCGTTCCACCCTATCTATCCAGATATGATCTAGAGCTTGTGTATATCAGTGGTGTTTGTGAGGTTATGTTTGGAGTGCTGATTTTATTTAAAAAAACACGTTATTATGCAGCGTGGGGATTAATACTAACATTAGCAGCTGTATTCCCTGCAAATATATATCTAGCACAAAGCGATGGGGTAGCAATGGGTACAAGCGCTGCCATCGCTTGGTATAGACTACCATTTCAGTCGTTATTTATTGTTCTCGCTTATTGGCATAGGAGCTAGATTCTAATCCTTCATAATTATATATCATGATACTTTCAGGTAAAGAAATAAATAAACAGGTAGAAAATGGTGTAATTCGTATCGATCCGTTCAATACCGATCAACTGAATCCCAATAGCTACAATCTCAGATTGCATTCTGATTTATTGGTATATGATAGCAATATACTTGATATGAAGGAGAAGAACACTACCTCACCATTGACCATTCCTGAAGATGGACTCCTTTTAGAGCCACAAAAACTATATTTGGGACGAACAATCGAACGTACAGCCACGGATAAATACGTTCCGATGCTCGAAGGTAGGTCTTCGGTCGGAAGACTGGGTTTATTCATTCATATCACCGCAGGTTTTGGCGATATAGGTTTTGATGGGTTTTGGACCTTAGAGATATTTTGTGTGCAGCCGATCAGAATCTATTCAGACTTAGAGATTTGTCAAATATTTTACCATACCATCGATGGCGATTATGATCTATATCGATCAAAAAAATATCAAGGCAATGAGGGAGTGCAGCCGAGTAAGCTATATAAAGATTTTGAGGAAAATTCTTGAATTTAAGATCTCTTATTTTTTTTATTTCTATTGGTATATCTCAGGTTGATTATCAGATAGAGATTCAGCCAATATTTTATGATAAATGTAGCGGTTGCCATACCTCTGGAGGATCGAGCGGCGGTCTAGATTTAACTTCTTATTCCACGCTTATGGCTGGTGGCAATAGCGGGTCAAGTATCGTTCCTGGAAATCATCAAAATAGTCTTCTTTGGAAGCGCATCAATGATGGAAGCATGCCTCCAAGCTCCAATAATGTTATGCCATCAAAAATAGAATTAGTCAAACAATGGATCAATGAAGGTGCGCTTGCAAATCCTTCTAGTATAAACAACCCTCCAGAAATCTTTAGTTGGATAAGTGTTGAAAAGGATACAATTAAGATTTCATTCTCAAATCTTTTATCAAAATATTCTTTGGCTTGGACTGAGAGCAAAGATCTAGATGGTGATAAAATAAATTACATTGTATATGCTAAAATAAGTAATAATCCATACGAGGTCTTAGATCATTCTTCAGCGCAAAAGATAGAATTATTATATCAAGATTTTTTAGATAATGTATTTGAAAATAGTACTTCTAAAACTGAAATAGTTCAATTCACTATTGATGCTACGGATAATAAAGATACAGTTCGTATTAGCGGAAACGATAGAATTGTCTATGTGGATCGTACAGATTATCTTTCTATTGATGAACAAGTTTACCCTAAGTCATATGCTTTGTATGCAAATTTCCCCAACCCATTTAATCCGCGTACACAGATTCGTTTTGATTTACCAATAATGACAAACGTAGATCTGATCATCTACAATATGCTAGGGCAAAAGATTAAAACATTCAAGATGCAAAACGCTTCAGCTGGTAATCATCTGATTACTTGGAATGCAACGAACGATCTTGGTAATACAGTATCAGCAGGCGTATATCTATATCAATTGCAAGCCGAAGGGTTTGTAAAAACCAAGAAGATGATCCTGTTGAAATGACGAAATTTGACCTCCTGCTTTTTGCTGCTCTTTTTTGGAATATCTATCAACTTGTTTTTAAAGGGGTAAAGAAAAAGCAGTTCGATACCCTACTTTTAATTGCATTTATTAGCCATATACTGCTTGAGGGAATTAGATGGCAGGTTTACCCTGCTTATTTACTAACATTATGCCTATGGTTTATAAAAAATGCAATAAGTAAACTGATCAAGTCTTTTATAATGGTTGCTGCCGTTATTGCAATTATCCTACCCGTTATCATTCCCATCATCTCTTTTCCTGATCCAAACGGTGCATACGATATAGGATCGGTAATTCATCATTGGGTCGATCAAGATAGAGAGGAGTGGTTCACACCTGAGAATCCAAACGATAAACGTCAATTCATGCTTCAGATATGGTACCCAGGAATCGATGACAATACAGAAAAATTACCTTACCTTGATCATTTAAGAACTAGAGCCAAAACGATTGGAGCGGCAGGAAGTTTTCCTTCGTTTTTGGCGATGCATTTGGATTTGATCAAAACCAATAGCGCTCTAAATCTTTCCATCGATCCGGCAGGTGCTCCATTCCCGATAGTGATTATCTCACATGGAATTACCGGGATGCGTCAGCTACATACCACGCTAGCTGAAAAGCTAGCAAGTAATGGCTACGCAGTGTTCGCTTTGGACCATACCTACGATGCTAATATCACGGTTTTCCCAGATGGTACGGTCGCTGATTACCGCTCAGAAATCACTGGGCATCCCGATAGCGTTGCTATTCGAAAACAGCAAATTGAAACCAGGGTAGCAGACCTTCAATTTATTATTGATCAACTAGAGCGTATTCAAAACGGTGCGCTTAGACACCCCTTAAATGGTTATCTGGATTTAAATCGGATCGGCGTAACCGGACATTCTTTTGGCGGCTCTACGGTAACGTTGGCTGCTGAATACGATGAACGTATCAAGGTAGTCTCTGCGATTGATAGTTGGATGAACCCAATCCCTAAATCGGTAATAGATCAGGGATTGTTAAAGCCATTTTTATATATGGGGCGACCATCTTGGATAGATTCTGATTATCCGTCCAGCGTGTCTTATTCAGAGATAATGCATCAAAATAACGATGGGCCGTCTCATCATATTACGATCAAAGGCACGCGCCACCTGAATTATTGCGATGCACCACTGTTCTCACCCATAGGAAAATATTTAGTTGAGATTGGTGATATTAACCGTAAGCGTTCGGTGATGCTGATTAATCAATTATCACTCGAATTCTTTGATAAATATCTTCAAGATAAGCCAAGTGCGATATTAGAAGGGGATACTGTGATTCCCGAATTTATAATCCGTTAACAGTCCAGGCAAAAAAAAAGAACTATTTATCGGGCATTAACACCTTCATGGTGGGATACGGTATCGTTACACCATTTTGCTTGAACTGTTTATAAATCTCAGTATTAACCGCATCAACGGTCCTGCCGCGCGTTTCCGGCTTATATATCCAGAATAAAAGCTCAAGCCTAATACCTGATTCAGCAAATTCCCTGAACCGTACGCGTGGATCAGGATCATCTAAAACATTCTCATTAGAAGAGGCAATCGATTTTAGTATATCTTTTACTTGATCAACATCGGAGCCATATGCTACCTGAACACTGATCCGTATACGCTCAATATCTTCAACGCCCGAACCACCACTTTCATTGATAATCTTTGCAGCGGCAATGACCGAGTTGGGAATAGTGATCTCAATATCATCACGGGTCATAAATCGGGTCGAGCGAAGACCCATATTTTTTACATAACCTCTTTCACCGGTCTCTAACATAATATAGTCACCTTCTTTAAATGGCGAATCGGCCATTAGAAATACGCCAGCAAAAAAGTTAGCTACCGTATCTTTTGCAGCCAAACCTAAAACAACACCAAGTACACCAGCGGAGGCAAGGATACCGTTAATATTGATATTCCAGCTAAGAAATATAAAATAAGTACCAAAGAGTCCAATCGCAATTTTGCCGAGATTATTAAAGAGCGGCAGGGTGCGACTTTGCAATAGCTTATTATCGGTTCTCCTTGTGGTCCATTCCATAGAGATCGCAAATACTTTCACAAAAAGCGAAAGCCAGATCAATATGGTTGCGGTTTTAAATACGCCTAAGATCGCAAAATTGATATATTCAGGTAAGCCTAGTAGGTTGACGCCAGTAGAGAAGCCAAAGAATAAAATGGAATAGAAAATAGGTTTATGTAGAAAATTAACGATGTTATCGTCTAGGTTGGTTTGCGTTCTAGATGACCAGCGTTTAAAAATACCCACAAAGATCCAATCGGTTATTTTTGCCATAACGATTGAACCCACAATTATTAATGCCGAACGTACAAAATGATTTTGCAATAGTTCGGCGTAATTATCTTTTAACCATTCCATAGGTGTCTAAATTTAGATAAACTTTTGAAAACTATCTAACATTCGAGATAATTTTCTTAAATTGATAAAATAAAAAAATTATATAATTCTACATATAAGGAATTCAAGACAATGATATATGCACCATACAGAACACTTTTAACCCTTATCAGTATAGGTTTTATTTCGTGTACTATTCAAGATAGCTCTACAGCGCAATTAGGTCAAATTGCAAAACAATATCAAAAGAATGGCAATTTATTGATTGATAAAGCAATGGCTGACTCGCAAGGATATGATCGTTTAGGGGAGATGTTAGATACTTTTGGACCCAGATTTACAGGATCCACCAATTTAGAAAAAGCCTTGGAGTGGATAATTGATGAAATGAAAAAAGATGGACTAGATAATGTGCACGGAGAAGAAGTATTGGTTCCTAAATGGATTCGCGGGAAAGAATCTGCGCAGATGACTGCGCCATGGAAAAAAGATCTAGCTATATTGGGATTAGGTGGCAGTGTAGGAACGGGAGCTAAAGGGATAAGCGGTGAAGTGTTTGTTGTTGATAGCTTTGATGATCTAAAAGCAAGAGCAAGTGAAGCAAAAGGTAAAATTATATTATATAATGCACCGTTTAAATCCTATGGTGAAACAGTTCAATATAGATATCGCGGTGCATCAGAAGCCGCTAAGGTTGGTGGAATTGCAAGTCTTGTACGATCAGTAGGACCGTATTCAATGAATACCCCTCATACGGGAACAAGCGCTTATGAGGATGGCGTCAAAAAGATTCCTCATGCCGCGGTTACATTAGAAGATGTCGCCATGATGGGTCGGATGGCAAAACGTGGTCTAACAGTTAAAGTAAAGCTTTATATGGAAGGACGTTTTGTCAAGGATGTAACTTCACAAAATGTGATGGGTGAAGTCAAAGGTTCCGTTTATCCTGATGAGGTAATTGTGCTTGGTGGTCATATTGATTCCTGGGATGTTGGACAAGGTGCGCATGATGATGGTGGAGGCTGCGTTGCAGCTTGGCAAGCGGTAAAACTTATTCATGACCTTGGGTTAAAGCCTAAGCGTACCATTCGTGCGGTGATGTGGACCAATGAGGAGAATGGACTCCGAGGTGGCGAAGCGTACCGCGATGCGCATATGGATAACCTTGACAATCATATTCTTGCAATGGAATCCGATGCTGGTGTATTCAAACCGTCTGGATTTGGATTTACAGGTCCTGATGAATCATTGAAAATTCTTCAAGATATTGGATCGCTTCTATATCGCATAGATTCTGGAAAAATTACTAAAGGTGGTGGGGGAGCTGATATTGGACCGATTATGAGAAAAGGTGTACCTGGGATGGGCCTTAAAGTAGATGGGTCTAAATATTTTTGGTACCACCATACCAATGCAGATACTTTTGACAAGGTTGATAAAGATGAATTTAATCGATGCGTTGCATCGATGGCTGTCATGGCTTACGTAGTTGCTGATATGGATGAGAAGCTACCAAGATAATTGATTTATTATTTGTGATGGCTGATTTATTAAATATAAATTGGCCATCTCAACGGGATATCTTTTGAAACAATTCATTTCTATATATTTATTATCTACACTGGCCTTATCGCAAGGTAAG
>JAYZHP010000026.1:0-2722 GCA_036166415.1 Fidelibacterota bacterium
CCAGATAAAAATAATGCTAGGTAATTCGCAACAAAATAGACACAATATCCTACGATATTTGCGCGGGCAAATATTATGATTTTTGTAAGACTGAACGCCAACCTTGGCGCGCGAAGAATATCTTTTATGTTATAATTGAGTTCCAATTGAATTATTAAGTAATGAAATGATTTTAATTTTCATATCTAACAAAATCAACCCAGGCTTTTTCCCGACGAGATTTTGAAAGAGATTTTGCAACCGCAGTTGCTGTATCGCGATTATCATAGCTGCCAACTCTGATCCTAAACCAAACCTCGTTAGTTTCCTTAAAAAAGGCTTTTTGTATATAGGCATCATAACCCGCCTCAATTAACTTAGCGGCAACTTTTTTGGCATCTTCAAGCTGTTTTTTTGAAGCAATTTGAATGGTAAATCTATTGGAATCAAATGGAATCGATTGACCATTGAATTGTTTTTTCATTTTCTTTTTTGAAGGAGAAGGAGCGACCTTTTTTTCTTTTGATTCAACAGTTTTTGTTAATTCATTGGAAGATGAGGAGTCTAGATTAGCAGAAGAAAGATATTGATCTACATCATCGTTTTCATACCAATTCATTTCATTATCTGAAAGTAATTCCGATACTGCTAAGGTATCTAATGCGCTATAATCATCTTCATCAATATTAGTTTCTTCAGATACAATTGCTTCAACAATATTGAAGATGAATGATTGAGTTTCTACTTCATCGTTATACTGAAAAACAGATGCTTCTAAACTGAATTCACCAGTAACATCGGGAATGAATTTAACAGAATAGCTATCATCTCCTGCTTGAATATCCGAGTTATTTAAATAGCTATTATCAGGAATGCTTGTTAATTCCCAAATAAACTCTAAATCTTGACTATCATCAGGAAGATCTATCTTCACTTCTACCGGCTGACCAACGTATCCAACAGGATTTTCTCTTGAGCAACCGACTATCAAAATGAGAAAAGATGATAAATATATTTTTTTGTTCATAAATGACATAAACGCTAACAAGGAATTTGTAGATTTGAGTAGGACAAATGCAACTGTTAGTGATTTGCTATTAATTCTGTATTATTAAAGAAAAAACCTATTTCTCTAAGCGCATTTTCATCGCTATCAGCTCCATGTACTGCATTTTCTCCCAAAGAGGAAGCAAAGTCTTTTCTAATAGTTCCCTCTAGAGCATCATCTGGGTTAGTAGCTCCAATTAATTCTCTCCATTGATTAACAGCATCTGGTTTTTCAAGCGCAATTACTATGCATTGACCTGAAGACATAAATGCGGTTAATTCTGCAAAGAAAGGCTTGTCATGGTGTATTTCATAAAAACCCTCTGCTTGCAGTTTGGTCATTCGCATTAGTTTTAATCCTAAAATTTTAAAATCATTACTAATAATTCTATCAATTATTTTACCAGCATGACCATTATTAACAGCATCTGGTTTTATAATTGCAAACGTTTTATTTTTCAAAATCCTCTCCAAATATTAACTTATTATATTGCTTTCTTCATCTTTTCACCGATTTCTGCAACTGATTCACAAACGATAATTCCACAATCTTTCATAATTTTCATTTTAGCTTCAGCGGTATCATCGCCGCCAGACACAATAGCTCCTGCGTGGCCCATTCTCCTGCCTTCTGGAGCAGTTTGGCCCGCAATAAACCCAACTACTGGCTTAGACATATTTTCTTTTACCCAGCGAGCTGCATCATTTTCCATCTGACCTCCAATTTCTCCTATCAATACGACGCCTTCTGTCTCATTATCTTTTTCGAATAGATCTAGTATATCAATCATGGTAGTACCAATAATTGGGTCTCCTCCAATACCAATAGCGGTCGTTTGCCCTAAACCTGCATCAACAAGCTGTCCAATAGCTTCATAGGTTAAAGTACCTGACTTTGAAACGACACCAATATTGCCTTTTTTACAAATAAATCCGGGCATAATACCAAGTTTGCATTCTTCTACTGTAATTATTCCTGGACAGTTGGGGCCAATTAATCTTGTATTGTTTTGATCGACCACTCTTTTAGCTAATGTCATATCTCTAATAGGAATCCCTTCAGATATGCACACCACTACTTCTATTCCTGCCTCAGATGCTTCAATTATTGCTTCTGCTGCAAAAGGGGGGGGTACAAAAATTATAGATACATCTGCATTCGTGGCATTTTTTGCCTCCTCTACAGAATTATAAACCAATACTTTACCATCAATTGCTTTTGAACCACCTTTTCCAGGGGTAACACCACCTACGATATTTGTTCCATAAGCTAACATTTCTGACGCATGGAAACTTCCCTCTGATCCAGTAATACCCTGAACGATCACTTTAGAGTCTTTATTTACAATAATTGACATAAATATTTCCTAAGATTTAGTAGCTACCGTTACGACTTTTTCTGCTGCATCTCTCATATCGTCTGCTCCGATTATCGAAAGATCTGATTCATCAAGAATAGATTTTGCCTCTTCAGCATTAGTTCCTTCCAGCCTTACAACAACTGGAACTTCAAGGCCTAGTTCTTTTACTGCGTCTATGACTCCATTTGCAACCCTGTCGCATCTCACAATTCCACCAAAAATATTAATTAAAATAGCTTTTACATTACTATCAGATAGAATAATCTTAAATCCATTCTTTACAGTTTCAGCGCTAGCAGCACCTCCAACATCCAGAAAATTTGCAGGATCACCTC
>JAYZHP010000027.1:0-6036 GCA_036166415.1 Fidelibacterota bacterium
GTAAGTATATCTATAATTATAATTTCTCCTTGATAAATTAATTATTATCAAATTTTAATTTGAATGCTCTACCGTCAATGTTTTTTGGATACTTCAATCCAAGGTATTTCGCTATGGTTGGAGATGCGTCTACAGAGTACACTGGGTCATTATTTTTATAATGTTGATTGCCATACCTTGAAAAGATGAGCGGTATATGCGAATCGTAGCTATAGTGCGACCCATGACTAGTGCCTGGAGTTGATCTCCATAACCAATTCTCCTTTAAGATCACATAAATATCAGGACTTCTGGTTGGGTGGATCATATTCTTTAATCTGGTATTCGCTTTTGAATTTGGAAGATCCATGATCTCTTGTGGGCTTAACGCCATCCTAACACCCTCAATATTAAACACTAGATTCTTGATAACTGTTGATGCAATCTCCCTTTCTTCCTCTGTTAAATCTTCATTAAAATAAAAGTCATTATCATACTCCACGACCTTACCGGGACCAATCTTAAGATCGATCTGACTTATAATCTCGGAAAAGACCTTCTTTTCTTGTTTATATGATACGCGTCCAGCGCTGATCCTTTTTAATTTTAAAGATTCTGGTAATTCTAAAGCGCCATGATCACTAGAGAATACGTACATGGTATTACCGCTACCTACATTCTCTTCAATAAAATTGATCATGCGCATTAATTCATTATCTAACCGTAAATGGTTATCGAGCTGCTCAACTGAATGCGGTCCAAAATGATGACCAACACCATCGGTAGCGGACAATCCTACAAACAATAGATCTGCTACCCTATCCTGACCAAGATTTAATCTATCCACAGATTCAATGGCAAGATCAATTAAGGATTTATCTCCCTGAGGATATTCATAAAATCCATCTAATAGTGTTTTAGTAGATATGTCTCCTAATAATAACGGCAGTGTTGGTGTTGCGCCTTTTTTCTTGGAGACAATCTTCTCTCCTTTAAAATTATCAACGCGAGTGTTTTGTTTATACACTTCTTGGTTTTCTAATAGCGACCACGTGCTATCCTTATAGCCTAAAACATTTAGTCTTGCATTAAAATCTTGTACCCAGCTAGGGAGGGATTCGGTATAGTAAGTTGATGTGCTGTAGGCTCCCTTTTTATCATACCAGAGGACAAGATCAGCATTACTACCTCCAAAGAGTACAGCTGATCGATCTTTTCCAGATAAAGAAACGACCTTAGCGTTAGCATTCGATCGATTCATCCAATCGGCTAGGTTGCTATGTTGAATATAACGATAGGATCTACCTATCTTCTCCTTGCCTGATAAATTTGTGGCCGTAGTATCTTCCACAGAATAATAGGATCTTTTTAAACGTCTATCGTACCACTCATTAAATACAATACCGCCATTGCCGGGATAAACGCCAGTAGAGAGCGCAAAATGCCCAGGCGCCGTACTTGTATTACCGTGATTATGATGGGTATTATTATAGACAATTCCATTATCGATCAACCATCGAAATCCACCGGTAAATAAATGATCATATTTTTCTAAAACCGATGGTGATTCTTGATCGGATACAATAAATACCACCAATTTGGTTGGAGTGGGTGCAGTGCAGTTAGATATAAATAATGCCGATATTATCGACATAAGAAAACGTTTAATCATTTTGCCTTCAAAAAACGTCTTTTACCGACTTTGATAATGTACTCAGTGCCTTTGGAAAGTATTAATTCCATATCAGAAACTCTTTCTCCATCAATACGAATAGCTCCCTGATTCAATAGCCTTCTTGCTTCACTTTTACTTCCTACAAGTTCAGAATTATGTAATACATCAATAATATTCATATTATCATCTAGAATATATTCAGACATATCATCAGGGTTATCCTTATTAACGATCACTTGGTCAAAATGCTGCTCGGCCTTTTGGGCTGAATCCTTATCGTAATACAGCTCGACTAACGTCCTTGCAAGCAGTCTCTTGGCATCGCGAGGATTAAAAGTTGAATCATTGAGGTCCTTTTCAACTTGATTTAATAAATCATCATCAGCATCTGCAGCAAGGGTAAAATATTTTAGTATCATATCATCATTGATCGACATGGATTTTCCGTACATATCCTCTGGAGAATCGGTTAAGCCAATATCGTTTCCGTACGATTTTGACATCTTATCATGGCCATCGGTACCCTCAAGTAGTGGTAGTGTAATGACGACCTGCGGTTCCTGATCGTACTCCTTCTGAAGATCTCTTCCAACGAGCAAATTAAATTTTTGATCTGTTCCGCCAAGTTCAATATCCGCCTTCAGATGTACAGAATCCATGCCTTGCGCTAGCGGATACATGAACTCATGAATAGAGATCGGCGCCTCGGACTGATAGCGTTTAGTAAAATCATCCCTTTCAAGCATTCTTGCAACCGTGTAATGACTAGAAAGCTTAATCACATCGCTAAAATTCATTGCATTCAACCAATCTGAGTTGAATACGATCTTTAGCTTATCTAGGTCCAAAATACGCCCTGCTTGCTCTATATAAGACTCTGCGTTCGCTTTGGTTTCTTCTAAGGTAAGCTGTGGTCTTGTTTTATTGCGACCGGATGGATCCCCAATCATTGCTGTAAAATCTCCAATAACTAAGATAGACTGATGGCCTAGATCTTGAAAATGTCGAAGCTTACGGAGCACCACGCCATGCCCTACGTGCAGATCAGGTCTACTGGGATCGCATCCAAGCTTTACTTGGAGGGGTTTATTATCTTTTGCGGAATTATTGAGCTTATCAATAAGCTGCTGCTCAGGGATTACCTCTTCGGTTCCTCGATTGATCAGCTTTAATTGTTCTTCTGTAGATTGAAAACTCATTTTGATCGATCTCTTAATTCGCGCTGCATATCTCTTTTTATATCTCTTTCTTTTATCGTTCTTTTCTTATCGTAAATCTTTTTTCCTTTGGCCAGTCCTATCTCGAGTTTTGCCCATCCATTATTATTAAAGTATAACTTTAAAGGAATTGCTGTTAATCCTTTTTGGTCTAAACTTGCTTTAATCTTAATTATTTCTTTTCTGTTTAATAAAAGCCTTCTATTTCTGACCGGATCATGTCCTTCGTGACCTGTATTTGAATAAGGATTAATATGCATTCCGCTTATCCATGCCTGATTTTTTCGAATAATAACATACGACTCTTTTAAGTTTGCTTTTGCCTCTCTAAGGCTTTTAACCTCACTGCCCAATAACTCTATACCAGCTTCATATTTATCTAATATATGGTATTCATGAAACGCTTTACGATTTGAAGCTGCAATTTGTTGATTCATAGTATTTAAATATCAATAAATTACTATTTATGACCATCCGTCTACAAGGATTGAATTTCAATTAATATCTCTCATTTAATACCGAATTACATGTCATTATAACATGTAGGCATGTCATATAGGCAGTTATATATGAAATTTTGACCATTATTTTATAATGGCACGATGATTGCATCTATTTAATTGAATTTATTAATTAAATAAAAGAAAGGAGTCAGAAATGACTTTAATTAAATGGAAACCAAGACAGCTATCTATCAATGAATTTGATCAAATGATCAATAACATATTTAATGATGGTTGGAATCTAAATACCCATAGAACGAATCATTTGCCAGCAGTAGACATTACTGAAGATAAAGATAAGTTCGTATTAAGTGCTGATTTTCCAGGATTTGATAAGAAAAATATCAATTTATCCGTAGAGGATGGTGTGTTAAAATTATCCGCTATACAAAACGATGAGCAATCGGATGCTAGCTATACGATAAAAGAAAGACAATCTACTAATATAGAGAGATCCTTTACTTTGCCGGAATCAATCCTAGAGGGAAAGATCAGTGCAAAGTATAAGAACGGTACGCTTCAAGTCAGTATCCCAAAAGCTGAAAAAGTGAAGCCGGATGTCAATAAAATCAAAATAAACTAAAAAAATTAAATTAGCTGATAGCGTCAATAAGCCCTTGGAGGATCTTCTTAATTGAAGCTTCTTTCAGGGGCTTATTTTGTTCTGATGATATAGACCTAGCTAGTACATTCACCCCTAGATGCTCAAGCTGGGAACGAAAAGCGGCTATAAACCGATGTCCATCCCCTCCACTTGCGGTAGCGATGACAGCATATTTACCATTAAATGCCTGTCTCCAGTCTTTAGTTTTTACAGTAATCCAGGTTATTGCATTTGAAAGTACAGGAGGTACGCCTCCATTGTATTCGGGTGCACAAAAAATAAATCCTTTAGCATCTGAAACGTGATGAACTAGCGCTTTGATCGATGATTCATCAATATTTTTATCTCCACCAAATAATGGGAAATTATAATCTTCTAAACTGATAACGGTGGTACTTTGCCCTAGCTCTGCAAGCGCAGATTGGAGTTTATTGGATAATGCTAAATTATTATCGTTGGTTGCAGATATGATGAGTAAATTATTCATGAACTTTTCAAATATATTAAGCTTAAAGTTACATTTTTTACACAATTTATTAAAAAGTATATCTTATGATTTTAAATAATATTTTAGAAACGGTAGGTAACACACCAACTGTAAAGCTCAATTCGATTGGCAGTGATCTGCAATGTGAATTATACGCAAAATGTGAATTTTTAAATGCTGGTGGCTCTGTTAAGGATAGAATTGGCCTAAGAATGGTTGAAAATGCCGAAAAATCAGGTCAAATCAAACCGGGCGACACATTAATCGAACCAACATCCGGAAATACAGGAATTGGTCTCGCATTGGCCGCAGCTGTAAAAGGCTATAAGATGATCATTGTTATGCCTGAAAAAATGAGCATGGAAAAAGAAGTGACGCTTAGAGCGCTGGGCGCAGAAATTGTACGCACTCCAACTGAGGCAGGTCACGATGACCCGGAAGGTTTATTTCATGTATCCAAACGACTATGCGAATCTACACCTAATGCGCATATTTTAGATCAATATGCAAATATGGATAATCCCGATGCCCATGAACAAGGTACGGCGGTTGAAATATGGGATGATTTTGCTGGAGATATTGATATGGTTGTTACTGGTGTTGGAACCGGTGGAACAATTACAGGAATTGCTAAATACCTAAAACAAAAAAATCCAAATATCACAATCGTAGGTGCAGATCCATTTGGCTCTATATTAGGGGGCGGAGATGAAATCTATCCGTATAAAGTTGAAGGCATCGGCTATGATTTCTTTCCAGATGTTTTAGATAATTCACTTGTAGATAGATACGTAAAGGTTGATGATGAAAATTCATTTGATGTTGCACGGCAATTAATAAAAGAGGAAGGTCTATTATGCGGGGGATCTAGCGGAACCGTTGTATGGGCTGCCTTACAGGTAGCTAGTGAATTGAAAGAAGGTCAAAAATGCCTCTGTATACTTGCTGATGGAATAAGAAACTATATGAGTAAATTTGTTTCTGATGATTGGATGGAAAAAAATAACTTTAAGAAATAATTCGTTTCGCTGTTTCTATAACCTCTTTTGCAGCTGCCTTTGATATAGAAAGCTCTTTTGCTAATTCTTGATCCAATTTAGAAGCGACCACTTCAAGATCTTTATATTTCGATAGGAGTTTTTGAACTTTTTTCTCCCCAATCCCTTTTATATTAATAAATACTGATTTAGATACCGATTTATTCCTTTTCTGCCTTTGAAATGTTATCGCAAACCGATGAGCTTCATCTCTAAGCTGTCTTAATAAGATTAATCCTGGCGATTGTTTATGTATCGATTGCGGATCAGCATGACCAGGCATAAATACCTCTTCAAGTTTTTTGGCTAGACTGATAATCGGTACGTAGTCAAGTCCGAGCTCTCTTAATGCAGATACTGCCATTGAAAGCTGTCCTTTTCCTCCATCTACTACAATTAAATCGGGTAATCCTGTCCCTTCTTCTTTGACTCGTTTATATCTTCTAAAAACAACCTCTCGAATCGATGCAAAATCATCAACTCCATCTACAGACTTAATATTATATTTTCTGTAATTAGATTTTCTAGCTTTTC
>JAYZHP010000028.1:0-7687 GCA_036166415.1 Fidelibacterota bacterium
GGATAGATATGAGGATAATCTTCTACATAGACCAAAAATTTGTTTTCCTTCAAATAATTTATGATTTCATCAATTGTATTAGGATCGGTTGCTTTTTTTCCGCTAAGCCAACCAAACTTATCAGTAAACTTTGACTCTTCATCTAAAGGTGCGATACTTACCATATTTAGATTTTTTCCTACCTTATGATCAATATCACCACAACCAGGTGCCATGTGCACAATACCTGTCCCCTCGCCACTGACTACAATATCGCTACCCATATTATCTTTACCTGGATCTACTACTTGATGTTGTAAAGCTCCGCATGCTCCCTTATCAGCTAATTCATCATTTCTTATTGGATACCCTCCAGGTTCTAATTGAGCGTCTAAATTATCAAAAGGTCCTTCATATGTCCAGCCTACCATATCTTTTCCCAATACTTTTCCAACAATCTCAAAGCCTCCTCTTTCCTTAAAAATTTGAGAAATAGTTTTCAGTTTTGGTAGACCTTCGATCCACTGTTTTTTTTCTTTAAATTGTTTCTCTAATCGCTTAAAATTTAAATTTTCATCTGCAATATAATAAATTGAACCATCAGGTGTCTTGATTTTAACATATTCCAGATTTCCGTTAACACCTGCAATGACATTTGAAGTAAGAGTCCATGGTGTAGTCGTCCATACTAATAAGAATTCATTATCACGATCTTTAAGCGGGAATCGCACAAAAACGGATTTATGTGAAACTAACTTCCTTCCTTCGATAATCTCCATTTGAGAGTATGATGTTCCAGATCTTCCTGACCATGGAACAACATCAGAACCCCTATATATTTTCCCTTCTTCAAATAGCTGCTTCAAAAAAGACCAGATTGTATAATTATTTTCATCAGACATAGTAAAATATGAATTATCCCAGTCCATCCAGTAGCCTAAGCGCTTGGATTGTTCTGTTTGAATTGCGGAGTATTTTTCTACTCTGTCTTTACACATTTTTACAAATTTTTCAATACCAAACTCTTCGATATCTTTTTTTGATTTAAATCCTAATTCCTTTTCCACTTCGACTTCAACCCATAATCCCTGACAATCAAAACCTTGTTGATATCTTAAGTCAAAACCATTCATTGACTTATATCTATTATATAAATCTTTTAAAGTCCTGCCCCATGCATGATGAACACCCATCGGATTGTTTGCAGTAATTGGACCATCAATAAATGACCAATGTTCATTATTTGAGTTTATTTTTCTTCTTTTTTCGAAAATAGATTCGGCATCCCAGAAATCAAGAATTTTATGCTCAATTTCTATAAAGTTTGCCTTTGATTTGACGCGTTTAATCATTTAATAATTATTGTTGCCTTTTACGGTGTGAAAATTAGGCTTTTCACTTAGGACAACAAAGAGGAAAAGAATATAGAAGAACGAGCTTTTTGAGATTAAATGCTAGTTTTTCTTTAGATCAAGGGTTACATATTGAGCATTCCCATCGCGTTTAATATGCAACATTAACATGCCTCTACGTTTTGTATTTTTTACTAGACTATCAAATTGCTTGATTGACTTACAACGCCTTGATCCAACTCTTGTAATTAGATCACCAACTTGTATTCCAGCATCATCAGCTGGGCTATCAAGAAATATTCGAGTAACAACAATACCAATATCTTGGGAGTTAATATTAAATTCTTGTCTATTTAAACGATTTAAATCACTTACCTCAATCCCTAGCTCATTCGCATTTTCATTTTGTTCATTTATTGCAAGCTGTTCATCAGTTGGCATTTTTTCAAGTTTAACTTTAAATGATTTTTTTCTACCATCACGAATTACAGTTAGGTTATAAAGATTATTTGGTTTTGAAATAGAAACATTATTTCTAAGGTGATCGACGCTCTTAATTTTCAATCCATCAAAATCAATAATAACGTCTCCAGTTTCAATTCCAGCTTTATCTGCAGGGCCTTCATCTATTACGTTTGCAACAAGAGCTCCAGTTCTTGATTTTAAACCTAAAGCTTTTGCTGCTGTATCATTAATTGGTTGAATTTGAACCCCTATATAAGAACGCACTACTTCCCCATAGGATATTAAATCAGACATTACTTTTTTAACCATATTGGATGGGATTGCAAAGCCAACACCTTTATTGCCTCGATCAAAATAACTATTAGAATAAATTGCTGTATTGATCCCAATTAGATCTCCTGATGAATTCAATAGAGCGCCTCCACTGTTACCTGGATTAATTGCTGCATCAGTTTGGATAAAATCCTCATAAATATCACCCTGAATAATATTACCCCTTCCTTTTGCAGAAACGATTCCAGCAGTAACGGTGTGGCTTAAATTTGCAGAAAATGGACTTCCAACTGCAATAACCCACTCACCAACACGAAGCTTATCCGAATCTCCTAGTTGTAAATCAGATAAACCTTTCGCTTTAATTTGAATCACTGCTAAATCTGACTTTGGGTCTTTTCCAATTATTGATGCTTCATATTCAGATTTATCTAATAGACGAACAGTTATTTCATCTACATCTTCTACAACATGATTATTGGTAATGATATAACCGTTTTTTGAATCAATTATTACACCAGATCCCAATGCAGAGGATTTAAATTCCCTTTGTCTAGGCTGATTGAAGTAAAAACGGAAAAGGTCATCCTGAGGAGAATTACGATTAGACTGACTTACCTCAATTTTTTTTTCTGTTAATATTGTAACTACTGCCGGATTAGCTTTTTCAGCAATATCGGCGAACTGGTCGCTAAACTGCTTGAGAAATGCATTTTGAGCATAAATTGTGCTCAAATAAAGAATGGTGATAAATACTTTTTTCATAAATTACTTTCGATATTCTAAAAACTTAAATGCTGGATATAAGGTATGGTTCCAGTTTTTTATTTATAAATAAGGTTTCAGATCTTTATAAATTTTAGACTCTTTTTGAGGGCCAATATAACCTCTGACAATATAACCATCGCGGTCAATAATTAGCGTTGTTGGCACACCGGTAATTGGCCTTCCTATGGTTCGTCCGTATTCAATCATGACCATTTGCGTTTCGTATCCATTAATATCTTTGACGATTGTATAGTCCATATCCCAGCGCTTCATAAACCTTTGAAGGTACCTATCAGAATCAGGAACTCCTGACCTTGGAACCGTTACGCCAACGATCTCTAGTCCGTATTTATTATATTTAGAGTATAGATTATTAAAATCTGGAATTTCTTGTAAACAGGGACCACACCAAGTTCCCCAAAAATTTAATAAAACGACCTTGCCATGATAATCACTTAGATTAAATAATTTTCCTTGGACTGTTCTCAATTGAAAGTCCGGGGCTTTAATTGCATAATCTGGCCTTTTTGGTCTTTTTTGATTTTCAGATTTTGAAACTATCTCTGAAGGCTCACTGACCTCTTGAATATTTTGTTTTTTCTGACAACTATGACTTGAAATTGCGCAAATAAAAATAAGTAGTTTTGCTGATTTCATGATATAATTAACCCTCTAATCCAGAATCTAGAAAATCTATGAAGTCGTCTAGCTTTCTTGTCATTCCAGGAAAAGTGCTTATTACTTCATTTTCAGGGCTCAAAATGACATAAAAAGGCAAAGCTGCAGTTCCAAATCGATCTATCTCATACTCTTGATTCTGCTTATGATTTGGCCCGCCATCCGTATAAAGTTGTACTAAGGTCATTTTTTCAAATCTTTCTTTAATTTCAGGTTTAATAAATACATTTACCTCCATCCATCTACAGTTAGTGCAAGTATACCCTGTAAAATCAACAAATATTGGCTGACCATTTGATTTAGAAACTGCAAAGGCTTTATCTAGATCCTTATACCAAGTTAAACCTTCTTGATATGAATAACCACCTGATGAGCTACTATTAATATCGGAGCTAAGCTGAGGCGGTAAATAAGAATAGATTAAGCCATGTAGCCGCTGACCAAATAGGCCGGAGCTCAAATAAATCCCAAAGGTCAAAAATATTGCACTAATCATAAGCCTAGGTGCGCTTATAACCTCTATAACTGAATCATGCGGAAATCTAATTTTCCCAAGTAAATATATACCACACAATATCATTAGAATTGCCCATGTGGCTAAGACCATATTATGAGAAAAGAATCCCCAGCCCCAAACCAAATCAGTATTGCTTAAGAACTTAAAAGCTGCGGCCATTTCTAAAAATCCCATTACTACTTTAGTTGAATTTAGCCACCCTCCGGATTTAGGTATATTCGCTAAATATTGTGGAAAAAGAGCAAGAAAGAAAAAAGGAGACGCGAAAGCACTACTAAATACCACCATTCCAACCAACGGCCAAAACCATTGACCTTGAGATGCGGCTACAAGTAGCAATCCTACAAACTGAACCGTACAGGTAAAGCTTGTGAGAGTAAAGGTCACTGCCATAAATATAGTACCAATAAAACCTTCTCGCCCCTCTTGGCGCAAAGATAATTGCTTTATGCTGTCGGGTAAATCAATTTCATACATACCAAAAAGCGATAAGGCAAAATAGATAAACAAGCCCCCAATAAATAAATTAACCCAAGGATTTGCTGCAAGCTGATTAGCTCCAGAAGCACCCAATGTCAATGCCAAAATGAACCCCAGAATTGAGAAGGTTGCTACTATTCCCAAGGTATAGATCAAAGCATTTGATAGAGGCGTGCCTTTTTTCGCTTCACCCCGCTTAATAAAGAAAGAGACCGTTATAGGTATCATTGGGAATACGCAAGGCGTTAATAAAGATAAGAAGCCCATAGATAGAGCTAGAATAATAAATGAGAAAAAACCTTCAAGAATGGCGGCATCTAAGCTAATATTACCAGTGTCATCAAAAACAGATTCTATGTAAGGAGTCATTTCACTATAACCATCTCTTGGGGCACCTTCAAGAATATTTACGCTTGCAATTAGCTTCTCTTCATTAGGAGGATAGCATAGTGTGGCATTGCAAACTTGATATAAAACAGACACTTGTACATCCTGTTCCCCCGCCAATGTCTTATCGTTTATGATGAATGGAGCCTCAAAAGATGTTCCTCCATGATGTGTGCGCGTTGTTGTTTCAAAAGCATCATCGTATTTAACAACTGGATCCTTCTCAATAACCATTCCTATTTCTTTAACTATTTCACCAGAAAGTGTTACTTTTGAAGCTACAGGTCCCTTCCCTTGATCTCTGAGCGCATAAATTCTCCACTCGCTATCCATTTTAGCTGTAACAACGATTGTTGCAACTTCTCCTGCCCTGGCCGGTTCTTTCTCAATAGCAGAAAGCGTGACTGGAGTTTCAAACTGAGCCCAAATAAAACTGAACAGAAAAAAGAATATGGAATTCTTGATTAATCGAATCATTTATTTATATTTGGCTAATATTTATCTTATGTTTGCGTTCTAAAAGAATTAAATAGATAATACAGTCTCTATTTAATTCTCTAAGGCTTCGCTTCTTTTAACTAGTTTAATTGTCATTTCAACTTTTTCAAATGGGTTGTCGCCATCAGGTCCACCATAGCTAGGGTTTTGTTTTTTGGGCCTATCAACATAAACAATATTATCAATAACGTCTAATCCATCTACAACTTGTCCAAAGACCGTATATTGATTATTTAACTGCGGTGTAGCTGCATGGCAAATAAAAAATTGACTGGAACCACTATTTGGGTTTTGTGATCTTGCCATTGACAATGTCCCTTTAACATGCTTCTTATCATTGAATTCTGCTGGAATAGTCCAAGAGTTAGGGTCATTTTCTCTGCCAATGCCAAAATATTTCCCTGCCCTTCCACCGGTACCATCATTCATGCGATTATCATCTTTAGAGTTTGGGTCACCGCCCTGAATAACAAAACCTGGAATTACCCTATGAAAAGTTGTTTTATCAAAATAACCTTCATCCGCAAGGATTTTGAAACTTTCAACATGCATGGGTGCGACATCTTCATAGAATTCAACAATCATATCGCCAAATTGTGTTGAGATTACAGCAACTTTTTCTTCTTTTGCACAACTCATAAATACTACTCCAAAAATTGAAATTGTTAATACTAATTTTTTCATTTTACTAAACTCCTACTTCCTGGTTTTTCAACTGGTATGGCTGCTAACTCGGGGGGAACATTTTGAGGTTCATAACTTTTTACCTCTAGCGATGTAAGTGATAATTGATTTTGATGAAGAACAACCGAACCGCTACTTCTATCAACTATAACACCCACCCCCTTAACTTTCCCACCATGGCTTTCCACTAATTGAATAACCTCCTTAACAGATCCCCCAGTTGTAATAACATCTTCTACAATTAATACTTTATCATTATTGTTGATATCAAATCCACGCCTGAATCGCATTGATCCATTCTCTCTTTCAGCGAAAATTGTACGTTTATTCATGGCTCTTCCTACTTCAGTTCCGATTACGATCCCTCCTACAGCAGGCGAAACAACTAAATCAAGTTCAATATTTTGAAAGTGATTTGCAATTTTCCCAGAAAACATTTGAAGATATTTAGGATATTGCAAAACCTTGGCGCACTGGAAATAAGATGAACTATGTCTGCCTGAAGTCAATATAAAATGTCCCTCTAAAAGAGCACCTGACTCTTTGAAGATGTTTATATAATCATCACTTGTCATCTATGATTTTCCTCATTTTTGAAACGTATTCCTTGGCTGCATTTCTAATTGAATTTTCACTTAAATCAGATGGAAAATTAATACTTCTAGAGATATTAATGATGGAGATTCCATTATTGTTCCCATAGGTCATGCTTTTATTAAGATCGCCTCCCTGTTTCCCAATCCCTGGTATTAATAGTGGAAGGCCCGGCGCATGTTTTCTAACTTTTAAAATATCTTCAGCGGCAGTTGCTCCTACAACTAGTCCAATATTATCATTTGTATTCCACTGATAACAGGCCTTGGCAACGCTTTCAAATAATTTATTATTTTTTGCTTCAATATTTTGAAAATCAGAAGCAGAGGGATTCGATGTTCTGCATAAAATAAATACTCCTTTTAAAGGATCTGAGATAAAAGGCTGAATTGAATCATAGCCCATATACGGATTTAAGGTAACCGCATCAAAGCCAAAATGATCAAAAAGACTTTTAGCATATTGCTCGGCTGTATTTCCTATGTCTCCACGTTTAGCATCTCCGATAATTAAAGTCTCACTATCAATAAGATCTAAAGTTTCCTCAAGCCAATGAAAGCCAATTGACCCCCATCGTTCAAAAAAGCCAAGGTTAGGCTTAAATGCAACAGCAAGATCCTGAGTCGCATTAATTACCTTCTTCGTGTGTAGCTTTAAATCTTCAATAGTTGCGCTATTATTCCGCATACCCTCAGGGCTAATGTCAAGACCAATGCATAGGTGGCTTTTTTTACTTTGAATTGATCTTGTCAATCTAGAATTAAACGAATTCATTGCTGAAATTTACTTCTATAAATAGAGAATCTCAAAAAGGGAATCTGTAATTATTAATAAAAAGATTTGTTTTAATTTTTGATATATTTAGAAACGAAAAATGAATAATAATCAACAGTCTTCATCGAATATTGTAGCATCAAGCGGTGTTTTTCAAATTGAATTTCTCAAAGAAACTAG
Organism: Fidelibacterota bacterium; assembly: GCA_036166415.1. GTDB lineage: Bacteria > Fidelibacterota > Marinisomatia > Marinisomatales > TCS55 > TMED108. The sequence goes on from JAYZHP010000028.1 coordinate 7,630, forward strand.
AAAAGAGGATTTTGGTCAATTGATTAGTATATCTAGATCTCTTGAAAATAAATTTGGT
>JAYZHP010000029.1:0-9701 GCA_036166415.1 Fidelibacterota bacterium
GATTTTCATAAGCACCAAGATCAGGATTGGATCCATCCGGGTTTGGTCTAACATTCCCTAAAATATCCTTAGCAGGAGCAGCAATATCCCAGTCGTTCCATTTTGCTGTACCCATACCAATTAAAGGGCTTTTATCAGAAAGACTATAATCTTCAGCGGCCTTATCTTTAAACCCAGGATCAATATCATATACATTACTAACTGCCCAGCTTTCATTGACCCCATTTTGCACATTACTGTAGTCTACATATATTTTATAATATTGTGTTGATCCAGCGCCTAGAACCGCACCATAGTAATTATTTTCAGTTGAGGTATATACAGATCCTTTTTGCAATATTCTACTATTAGTCACACTAGAATTGAACATATAGGTTTTTGAAGAAACCTGGTCCCAGCGTCCATAACTGATCGTTCCGCCCCATACACTGCCCATATAATCGGCTTTATTATTTACATAATTTCCATCGAATGTAGAATTTAAGATTCGGGCATTTCCACCGTAAGATTGTGAATTAACATAATAAGCAATATCAATTGAAAGCGCACCACCGCTCACATTGTATCCATATTGTCCATCGCCACCTTCAGCATAGTTATTGGCGAAAAGCGAGTTAGAGATCTCAATTTGTCTTCGTACGTGAATCGCGCCACCTTTTGCTTCATCATCTGATTTAACAGCATTCTTAATAAATTTTGAATTAGAAACAACGGCATAACCATTTCTTACTTTATCATTATTATAAGGGTTCTGGAAAGAAATTGCGCCACCTTCATATTCAGCTTCATTTTCTCTAAATGTACAGGATTCAAAATTAACCACGGCATCTCCACCTACCAATACCGCACCACCGCTATAGCCCGCTTTATTTTTTTCAAACGTAGAATTTCTAAAATCTACTCTAGTATAGCTATAAAATGTAAATGCACCACCCGATGCAGTTGCTTTACCGTTTTTAAACGTAATGCCATCGAAAACAGTGACCGTATCCGCATTTGATGACATATAAAAGAAATTATTCTTACCATCTGCATCAAAAATCGTTTGACCGGCACCACCAGTTCCAAGCATGATAAATGCTTTGTTTGCATTCGATACGGATGCATCAGCAAAATCATAGGTTCCAGGTTTAACCTTGATCGTATCAACATAATTGCCCAGCAAGCTGGAATCAAAAACTTTTTGTACAGTTTTAAATGCAGCGGCTTCTGAGTAGCCATTGTTGCTATCATTACCATTGGCGCCATCTACCCAAAAGACTGTTGGGACTTGCGCAAAACCTATAGAAAATGTAAATAGTAAATAATATAAATGTTTCATCAGTTAGATCCTCCTGGCAAGGCTGGCGGCTCTGGCAGTGGTACTGGATCCTCCACTGTTGCTGCAAGGTATGCTGCTGCCCCTCCCCCTAATAATAAGGTCGTCCACATTAATCTACGGAGTGTTTTTCCGCCGCCTGATTTTTTCGTATCAGCTACAAGCGCCGGATCTGCCGCTGCTAGTATATCAAGCTTCTCTTGGGGTGGCTGTAGACCTACGATCTCCCAACCAACGACTTCGATCACAGTAAGAAGATTATCTACAGGGCCTTTGTATGTTTTGCTGACCGTGCGAATGGTTGCGCCGGTTTCAACTGAGAACATCTTTGCATCAATGGTATACGAATTGCCAAGCTTACCAAATGAGCCGGATACCATATTTTGAACACCAAGTAACGCACCTACCTCTGCAGCACATTCTGAAGATGTACAGCCTGATTGCTGGAAACCCTGTTCATTTAAGATCTCATCCATTTGGTTACGCTCCACCATAATCACCGCATCGGTATTCACCATTTCACTCATTAAGCGATCGGTTAATGTTTTGGCTTCCAGCTGACTGATTCCACGCCCTTCAAACTCTAATAAGGCAACGGTCTGTTTTCCTTCGGTTACCTGTGCATTGATTTGAAAAGTGAAGGCAGCTAAAGCCACCAGAGAGATTGATGATCGATAAAATATATTCATATTATTCTCATTGTTATACTAATTGGCAAATTATTCCAATTCTATTATTCAACAAGCGGCGGTAATGCAGCGAGCCGCTTTTCAATTTCCTCAGATAATTCTTTAACAAATTTTTCTTCTTCCCCCTCATGAAAACCTCGTCGCATAAACGTAAGGGTGCGATTTCCATCCATGACAAATAATCTAGGAAGTTTCATCGCATTATATCGCTTCATGGTATGGCCTCTGCGATCGTAAAGTATTTGCATGGTCATTCCTTTTTTCTTCAAAAACCCTTCCGCCTCTGGTGCATCGGCATACTTAATCCCATAGACTTCGCCAGGATTATTGCGTGTCGCATCAGTGATGTCTATCAGAAAAAACTTAATTCGTGTATCTTTATATTCTTGATACACCTTTTCTAAAAGCGGTAATTCTTTCATACATGGCTGACACCAGGTAGCAAAAAAACTAAGGATCACTGCATGGCGGTTCGGCTGCGTCACATTCTTGCGAAGTTTTTCTCCTTCTACCTCTGACCAATTTTTTAAAAACTCAAATTTACCGGGTGCGTACATCAATGCAAAAGAAGGTGCCACATCCCCAATTTTTAGATCAAGAGGGTCCGGAGCAGTTTGTGCTTTTAAATCATCTTGGGCAAAACCAAATGAAAATGTTGCACAAAATAATATTATTTGAAAAAACTTAAATTTCATGATTTTCCTTATTTAATTAGTCTATTAGTATGAGTACTCTGCAATCATTGAGTACTTTGTAGTTTCTATTTGCCATATCAATTTTAGATACATCTGCATTGCTAATCGTGATATCTGTACGATTAGTTCCAGCGGTGCCAATCCCTTTGACTACCATTGGGTTGCCTACAACGCGTTGATCTTGCTGAGCGGCTTCCAATGTTTTGGAATAACCAGCAACCCCATTTTCAACTGCATATTTACGGGAATATTTTCCAGGGCCATAAATGGCATTGCCGTTTTGATCTAAAATTCTAGGCGCCATCGCTGGGCGGGCTTTTAGTCCGCGCGCATCTATAATAATTCCGGTAACACCTCCTGCTTGAGTAGCGTTTGCAGTTGGGGTAGTTCCTTGATTGTTAGCTGCTGGTTGGGCTGTAGCGGGTACGGTAACCGGGGGCAAGACAATATCAGAAATTCCGCTCATCGGAACGGAATATTCCATCTCAACCGATGTGTCGCTCAAATATTTTGGCTGACCAACCGGTCTTGCGCCTCTAATAAATCCCTGTACTTTTGTACTGATCACATCATCCACCATTGCGCCGCTCATCGTAGTCTCGCTGGTTAAGGTAACCCCATTTACGATCTCGATCAACTGACGCATGGCATCTTGCTTTGCAATCCGTAGCGCCATCCGACGCGCCATACCAGCATTGACCGCATTGCTTGGCACAAAGCCTATGCCAACCGCTGTAATGCTCTGATCTGAATAATTGATGCTCCCTTTATCTAGTTGGGTAACGACTCCTTGGGCAGATATCCCACTCAAAACAAAAATAATGCTATAAATTAATCGTTTCATAATATACCTCTTATAAATTATTGTGCTATTTCAGCTGTAATTCTATTTCCACTTAAGCCGGTTACTTTGATAGAAAGTCCATCCGGGCTGGTTTGAGCAAGCCCCATTGCTAACGCCTGGGCTTTGCCTTCAAACTCCACTTCAAATTCTGCTACGCCTTCATTTAAACTTTTTGCATAGGCATTGCGAATACCAGAAACGGTTTGGGCTTTTAAAAAAGATTCAAAGGTCATGTAAGACATAAAGTCTGCGCCTTTAAGCACAATAAAGACTTTCGTGAAATTAGACTGCTGGGTGCTCCATTTTGTAATCAATTGGGTAATGATATTATTGCCAAGCTCCTCAGCGGCTTTATTTACTGCCATTGTTCCTGCTGTTGAAGCTGAAATGTGGGGATGCTTTCCATTTACAGAAGGAACTACTGCAAGAATCTCACCGGTATCCGTACGAACAATTTTGCCATTTGCATCTGCTTGCCCTGAGAACATCGGACCAAATTTTCCCCCAGAAGAAATTTTAGCTGTTCCAATTACGATAACTTCAGCCCCTAACTGGGAAGCGATCTTAGCTGCAGCAGAAACATTTCCAGCCATAGCCTGAGTATAGTCCGCCTGCCCTTTTAGTGCTTGAACCAATTGCCGATCCACCACATCAAACCCTCTTTCATAAAAGGTGGCCAATAGTTTCGTCTCTGCAAAATTGGTTGACGTTTTATCGATCAGGTTTTCTTCTTTCATTAGAAAAATTATACGTGGACGGTTCATCGCGTTCAAAAGTGTTTGCAGCGCAGCTTCATCAGCCATCACCTGATCGATCATATCGGTTACTTCCGCCTCAATGGTGACTTCAAAATTTCCATCGGGACCTTTGGATTCTTTAATGACTTTAAATGTTTTGACAAAACCTTGGGCTTTGGAATAAATATTGTCTTCAATAGACGTTGCAGTGACCGTAGTTGTTGAGGTCATATATGCGCCTAGACCTTGCTCAACGGCATCTCTTTTTGCCTGCTCAATTGCAGCATCCTTGGTAAGGCCATAGCCAACACCAGTGGCTTTTTGCTGAGCAAAAACAAGACCAAACAATGCAATCAATATATATAATACTATATTTTTTATCTTATTTACCATTTTCTCTCTCATATTAACTGAAGGGACGTACCTATATATAATAGGGGACGAACCATTATAAATTATTCAATTCATAGGCAGGAAGCAATATATATTGCCCTCGTGTGATGTGGCTCAAATTAATAGATTACGCTTATTTTATTTAATATTTTTTGAGAGTATATTCAAACTAGTTAAACTTTTTTGAGGAATACCTTATGTTGAGAAAATATTTACCTACAACATCAATTACCGCTTTGATGCTCCTTGCGTCATGCGCAACAAAACCTGAAAGCGATGTTGATACCCCTGAGTATCATTACAAAGCAGGAATGCGTGCGGTGGATAACAAAGACTACCAGCAGGCCATTAAGTCGTTTCAGCGTTCGGTTGATCTCGATAGCAAATTTGCATTGGGATATGGGGGACTTGGTCTTGCGAATGCACGGCTTGGTAATAATAAAGAGGCTAAAAAATTTGCGTCTACCTGTGCCAGTAAGGGTGGCAAAGATCCAGATGCGCTTGCATTAAGTGGCAGGGTTTGGATCAACATGCGCGATACAGAAAAAAAATGGTTTAAACGAGCCGAAGGCCATCTAGAAAAAGCCTTAAAAAGAAACAAAGAGCATGAAGGGTCTCAGTATTGGTTTGGAGTGGCCCATCTTTATAACTACGAGTTTGATAAAGCGGAAGACTATTTTCGCCAAGTAGTAAATAAGCGCGGTGAATATTCTGGGATGGCTGATGGAAAATGGAAGCTATCGCAAAAAATTGTGCGCGCAATGCCCGGTACTCCCGTTGGAAAAAAAGTAGCGCTAAAAGAAAGAATTGATCGAGCAGATCTTGCTGTATTGTTTGCTGAAGAATTAAAAATAGGGGTTCTCTTTGATAGAATGCCTACGCAATCTGCTGGGTTCCAAAGCCCCTCTCAGGCAGCGCAAAATACTTCTATTGCGGTTCCAAATGATTCAAGAGACCATTGGGCTGAAACCTGGATTAAGGACATGATACGCTATGGGATCATGAACGTAGAACCTGATGGAAACTTTTATCCAGATGACAATATTAATAGAGCAACATACGCGATGGCGGTTCAAAGATTATTGGTTGTTGCTACCCGCGATGAAAGCCTTGAGACAAAATACTTCGGAGAAGCGCAAAGCAGATTTAGTGATGTACCTAGTAGTCATTTTGCTTACAACGCGATGGCTATTTGCACTGAACGAGGAATCATGCAGGTAGATATGATGAATAATCGCTTTAACCCCACTGGCGATGTTACGGGAGCTGATGCATTATTGATTATAAGAAATTTGCAAAACTCCCTCCGCATGACATTTTAATTATTTCTTTCAAATCCGGTAAGGTAAAAAGGGTTGCTTTGGCAGCCCTTTTTGTTTTTCAGGCTTTATTATTCGATTAAATTATACCATGGGAAAACATACATTATTACTCATTGCACTTTTTTCCTTTGCTTTCATTGGTTGTGTTGAAACTTTAATTAATGTCACGGTATTCCCCGATGGTAGATATCATATGAAAATTGTTTCCAAAGGGGATAAAGAAGATATTGATAATAATGATTTTGTTCATCCATACTCTAGCGATTGGAAGACAGAAAAACGACAAGAAGAAAATGATGAATCCAATCAACCTGTCCATATACTAAGCAGTGAAAGTTTATTAAATGATACGAGCCTGTTATCCAAAAATGATGTAGGAGCATTGCGCTATCCTATATCCGTTAAGTTCAACAAGGGAGTTTTTTCAGATACATACATATTGCATCAAATTTTTGAAGGACGTGCAATTGATAAAAAATATCCAACATTAGCAAGCGCACTAAATAAGCCGACCGATCAATCTTCTGAATTAATGGTTCAAACCGAGGTCGTGATGTATTGTCTATCTAAATCTATGGATGATATTGATTCTCAATTTGAGATAGAACAATTATTAAAAGAACGGATGCTCAATCATTTTAATGGTGTTTTTTATAAAGCCGAGGAAGACGGTCAATTATTAGATATATTTAAATCAAATGCGATGGAATCTGTTGATATGATTAATATTCCTATGGAGCTAATTCGGTCAAATTTTAAACCTTTCGAAGATTTACTTCCAGCGCAATATGTTGATGCATGCATTGAATCCATGCGCCCTTATATATATGAGGCAAATGTTACTATTCAATTAAATGATGATTCATTTAAATTTGCCAGTACCTTACCTGGAGCTATTTTTGAATCCAATGCTGATTCAACTTCAAATGATACGCTCTGGTGGTATTTTGATTTGAAAGATTTTATGAATGATTCATATACGATTGAAGCAGCATCAATCGTATATTATCCTGAAAGAATTCAAAAGGCTGTTGTACTTGGTACTTTAATTATTTTATTTGTTTTATTTTTAATTGCAAAAAGAAAGGCTATATCGTGAAATATATGATTACCGGCATTGTGGCACTAGTGACAATACTTCATGCAAAACCAAAATTTTCCGATCAACAAATTGCAGCAATGACCCCTCAGTATTTTAAGCGTAACCATAGTGCGCCAAAACTTACAGGCTTAAAAATTTATACTGATAAAGGCCAAAGGATTTATCAGGTAGAAATTCAAGTAAGCAGAAATCGATCAAATGATGACCTGAGCTTTGCTGTTTCTGCTCTAGCTAATATGGGGCAATACGCAAAAAAACCATTCAAGAAATATGTGGTAGTTATGCACTCAGATGTTCGAGGAAAAAATGCTGATATTTGTGAAGCAAACTCAAGATGTACTGCAGATTATATGATACGAAAACAAGTTACATATGATCACTGGTATAAAAAATGTATCACTTTTACTTCTGGATGAGGAATCAATCATTAAGTATTTATTTTTATTTGTTGTTACGTACATAATCTATGCTCAAGAATCAGAACTTAGCGGATTTGATTCTACAAGATTCATAGCTAATCAAAAATTCTTTCATCATCCAGAAAAGGTCCTATTTAATTCAAGGGCATTTAATCTTGAAGTGTTTGCTGATTTTGATAAAAAATTAATCAAACAGGTTAGTTTATTCTATCGAACAGATTCACAGCCCCGCTATAGGGAGGTCTCATTTCCTCCAAAAAGTAAACGTTATTCATATCGATATAATCCCCAAAAAAATCCTGCCAATTATATTACCTATTTTTTTACCGTGGAATTGAAAAACGGAAAAGTATTTGCAACGCCCATTGATAATGCCGGTGTGCTCAATCCAATTACAATGAATCTAGTGGACCCTGTCAAATACTATAAAGAAAGGGCTGAGGGTAAATACTAGCTAAATGGAAATCAAAACAAAAATTCTAGACCTTAGAAAAAAATTAAATGATCATAATTATAATTATTATGTACTAAATGATCCAATTATTTCCGACTCTGAATATGATGTATTATTGCGAACCCTTCAAAATTTAGAACGACAATATCCAGAGCTCATCACAGCAGACTCCCCAACACAGCGCGTTGGCGCCTCCCCAATTGATGCATTTGAATCTATTGATCATAGAGTACCAATGCTATCGCTTGAAAATGCAATGGATTCTGATGAGCTAATCAGTTATTATAATAGAACAAAAAAAGGGTTGGGTGATGTTTCAGATATTGATTTTATTGCTGAGCCTAAGCTAGATGGAATTGGCGTAGAGATCGTTTATGAAAATGGGAAGTTGAAATATGGACTCACTAGAGGCGATGGCATCAAGGGTGAAAATATTACTCAAAATTTAAAAACAATTAATGCGATTCCTCTTTCTCTTAGAACAAATCAAAGACCTGCTCCAAACCTACTTGAAGTAAGAGGTGAGGTTTTTATGCTTAAGGATAAATTTAAAGAATTGAATAATCATCGAAGCGATAATGAGCTATCTATCTTTGCCAATCCTAGAAATGCAGCAGCGGGCAGCCTTCGTCAGCTTGACTCTTCGGTTACCGCAAGCAGGCCACTTTCAATTTACTGTTATGAGCCTGGAGAAATAGATGGGGAAAATTTCGATACTCATAAGGATTTTTTAAATGCGTTAACCGATTGGGGATTTCCAGTAAATAATGAAATCATTCTAACAAAAAATATTGATGAAATAGTTTCATACCATAATATGCTTGAAGCCAAAAGAAATGATTTACCTTATGAAATAGATGGAACGGTGTTTAAAGTTAATAATATTGAAAAGCGGAATACTTTGGGCTCACGTAGCAGGTCACCAAGGTGGGCTATCGCAGGAAAATTCAAAGCAGAACAAGTGACGAGTGTAGTACTAGATATTATAGCATCTATTGGAAGGACAGGTGCCATAACACCGGTTGCAAAATTAAAACCAGTTAATGTTGGAGGCGTAATTGTCACCAATGCAACATTACATAATCAAGATGAAATAGATAGAAAAGATGTAAGGATTGGGGATACTGTATGGGTTCAACGCGCGGGTGATGTTATTCCTGAGGTGGTAAAAGTTGTAAAGAGTAAAAGGCCAAAATCAACTTTGAAATACAAATTGCCAAACTCTTGCCCCGAATGTAGTAGCGAAATAGTGAGACCAAAAGGTGAATCGGTAGCGCGATGCCATAATCTATCTTGCCCGGCTCAAATCAAAGGGCGCATTAAGCATTTTATTTCAAAGGGCGGTTTAGATGTTGATGGCTTTGGAGAAAAACTGGTGGATCAGCTTGTTGAAAAAAACATAATACGCACCTTTGATGATATATTTAAGCTACGCTTTGATGATCTCGTTGACCTTGATAGAATGGCAAAAAAATCAGCTGAAAACATTTTGGCATCAATTGAAATTTCAAAAAAAACTACTTTTGCAAAATTTGTTTATGCACTTGGCATAAGGAACGTTGGTGCACACTTATCTAAAGTGCTTGAATCAAAGTACAATGCAAATCTTAGAAAATTTCAACAAGCAACATTTACTGAGTTAGAGTTAATTAATGAAGTGGGCCCAATTGTCGCAGAGGCGATTATACAATTTTGGTCAGATGAATCTAATCTTGCCATAATTGATTC
>JAYZHP010000030.1:0-3363 GCA_036166415.1 Fidelibacterota bacterium
ATTCACTAACATTTTTTGAAAAGTTTTCGTTTGAATTAAAATAGCTCAGTAAACCTTCAGAAACTCCTTCAGGATCTGGATTGCATACAAATCCTGTTTTTGCTTGTTCAACAGACTCAGCAAGACCACCAACATTTGTTGTGACAACGGGTTTATTAAAATGATATGCAATAGGAATTATGCCACTTTGCGTTGCTGATCTATACGGTAAAACAACTACGTCGGCAGCACAAAAATATTTTGAAACATCCTTATTGGAAACAAATTCAAATTTAAAATCAATGCAATCTGTAACTTCCATTTTTTTTGCAAGCTCAAGGTATTGGGTTTGTCTATTATAACATTCTCCAACAACTACTATTTTAAAATTTTCTAATTTACCTTTTAAATATTTTGAAGCCTTAATTAATATATCCAATCCCTTATAATCACGAATCAATCCAAAATTTAATATTATCCTTTCATCATTAATCGAAAGTTTCATTCGGGCATCTTCTTTTGGTATAGGACTGCCAAATGTATCATAAATAGGATGCTTTGATTCGATTAGGCTTGCTGAAGGCATTATATTTAATAACTCTTTCTTAACAGAGTTAGCCATTACAATAAAATAATCGCAATGCTTAAAAAAACGTAAAGAAAGATACTTATCTAATCTTCCAGATTCATGTGGAATAATATTATTGCAATTAACTACAATATTAGTATTAATCTTTTTTTTAATTTTCCTCGCGATTGAGGAAAAGGCTGGGGCAAAAAAAGGCATCCAGTATTGAAAGATAACAAGATCTGGATTGATATTATTTATATAGCTAGCCGTATATGACCAAGAAAATGGATTAATAGAGTTAATCAATTTTTTTGATGGATCACCATTAAAATCAAAAAATTGTGACTTACCTGGGAACAAAAGGTTCGGGTATTGTAATGAAAATGAAATTCGATAAACCTGATTATTTTTTTCAAGCTCTTTAGCCAATGAATGATTAAACATTGAGATACCACCTCGATAAGGTGGAAATGGACCAATCAAAACAATTTTCATAATGCCCTGACTATACCTTATATATTTTTTTTATGCGTGATTCTTTATCTTGATTTGAATTAGCAATCATTTCTCCAATTAAACCTATTGAAAAGAATTGAATACCTATTACTATCAGCAATACTCCTAGCATAAGCAACGCAAAGTGCTTCGCAAATGGCTCACCTAACATATATTTAAGATATAGAACATAACCTTCTATGCCAAATCCAAAAAGAAAAGCAAAAAGTCCTAACTGGCCAAAAAAATAGAGGGGACTTTGAATATATCGTGATAGGAAAAGAACTGATATAAGATCAAAAAATCCATGAAAAAATCGTCTACCACCATACTTTGTCACTCCATGTTTTCTAGATCTATGATTTACAATAATTTCTGAAACCTTAAATTTCTTTTGACCAGCAAGCGCGGGAATGTATCTATGTCGACCACCATATATATCTAAAGTTTTAATGACTGATTTTTTATAAATCTTCAATCCGCAATTAAAGTCATGAATCTTTACACTAGTAAAAATTCGTGTGATAAAATTAAATAGCTTTGATGGTAACCGTTTCGATAGCGGGTCTTTACGATTTCTTTTCCAGCCAGAGACTACGTCAAAGCCTTCTTCTAGTTTATTTATTAAATTTTCAATCTCAGTAGGATCGTCTTGTAAATCTGCATCCATTGTTACAACATAGTCGCCTTCAGAATGCTTAAATCCTTCAGATAGTGCTGCTGATTTTCCATAATTTCTATAAAATTGGATTAGATTTACTTTTTCATTATTTTGAATCAATTCTTGCACTATTTCCGATGAACCATCCGTTGATCCATCATCAATAAATATTATTTCATAATCTCTAATATTTAGACTGTTAATTATTTCGTTATATAATTGGTTGATCGAGTCCTTTTCATTAAAAACAGGTATTACGATTGATATTTTCATAAACTTTCCTTAATTGGCATAACTGATTTGGGAATTTTTCTTATTAGATGCGGGTACTGTAAATCAAATTCTCTATTCTCAACTCTAAGGTTAAACGTTTCGTTTTCATCAATTAATTTGAATAATACGGAATTAATCAGCATCCCATTTTGAGTTGGAGCTGAACTAAACTGTATTTCGCCATTAGTCATTTGTCTTTTGTTAACTATATTGTCAGGATCTGATAAGGTTTCTGGAATTTTACCCCAAAGAAAAGCTATTAAATCATTAGAGTCAATTATTTCAAAAAAAGGGAAAAGAATTAATAAAGACTCTTTATCGTATTTTCGATTATTGCGTATATCCCAAGCCTCAACTTTACTTGTTGAAAAAATTAAAAAAAGAGTCTTTCTTCCAATTAAGTCTCTAAACTCAATATATGAAGATTCTTTCGAAGAGGTAAATGTAAAATTTAATCTGCCTTGCATATTACCCTGCGAGACTACATAACCTTTACCTCTACAATATTTCTTTTGACTAAGATCCGGGTAAGCTTTCAAATCTCCCTTATTTACAATAGGTTGATTTGAAAAAGAAGTGCAGCCATGTATTAAAATAGGAGCTAGCATGAGTATGAATTTGCTATTCAGGATATGCCTTTTTTCTAAGTCGAATATTTTCCTTGTCAAACTCATATGCTTTTTTATAATAAACTGAAGCGTTGGTCCAGTCATTGGTTTTCATTAATACATCGCCCAAATGTTCCAGTACAACAGCATTGTCTCCTTGAATACTGATGGATTGCTCGATGTATTTCTTAGCTTTTTTTAAATCGTTTAATTTATAATATACCCAACCAATAGTATCAAGATAAGAAGGGTTATTTGGATCTAATTTGATAGCCTTTTTTGCGTATGCTAAGGCCTTATTTAATTTTTCATTTCTTTCAACCAAGCTATAGGCATAATTATTGAATGCCTGAGCATCTGAGCTATCTGCTTGAATAAGTTGGTTGTAAATTTTGTCAGATTTAATCCATTCTCCAATTTCATCATACAATATAGCTAAGGAATGTAGCACGCTTAATGATTGAGGTTGAATGGCTAGTGCGCTATTATAGAAGTCGAGTGCTTCTTCGTTCTTTTTTAGCTTTGCATAGTTTAGGCCTAGCATATATTGAATAGAAAAAATATTTGAAAATGTTTTTGATACGGGGTCTAAAATAGCAACAGCAGAATCAAAATTATTTTCATCCATGTAGGCTAATGCTCTGCTATAATAACCTCTCCAATCTTCAGGAAAATCTGTTATCATCTTATCTCCAATATTTCCTGCTTTTATATTCTGATTATTATCAAAATAAATCTCAAATAATGAAAAAACATATTGGGGGGGCAATTTTGAT
>JAYZHP010000031.1:0-5733 GCA_036166415.1 Fidelibacterota bacterium
GTCAACCATAATGTATTAATTGGGTTTGCCGTTCTTTTTTTAGGAGAAGCAATTAGAATGTGGTCTGTTTCATATGCGGGAGGGGAAACAAGAACAACAAAAGTTGGCGCACCATCATTATGTACAGCTGGACCATATGGCTTTGTAAGAAACCCAATCTATGTAGGAAATATGTTAATGTATTTAGGAATAGTTATAGTGGCAGGATCGCCAAACTTGGCGCTTATGTGTATAACAACCATGACATTTTTCATTATTCAATACTCATTAATTATATCACTAGAAGAAGAAAAGCTTTCAGAATTATTTGGTGAAGAATATGGCGTTTATAGAAAAAATGTGGGATCTATAATTCCTCGACTTTCCAGATGGAAAACCGATGACGATAGAAAACCCCTACCATTTATAAAATTAATTAAAACTGAAAAAAGAACACTTCAAAATGTTGTGCTTATTTTGTTGTTGATAATAATCAGGATTAACTATCTATACTGATAGTATGAATCATAAGCTTTAATTCAATGAGCCAAAGTTCACCAATATTTTTTATGGTAGCTGGAGAGCAGTCGGGCGATCTGCATGGATCTAAACTAATTCAGTCAATAAAAAAACTTAATCCAAACTCTACATTTATTGGTCATGGGGGCGATCGAATGCAGTCGTGCGGATTAGAGATCATGCACCACGTTAATGAACTAGCAATCATGGGCTTTACCGAAGTGTTAAAACACCTGCCTTTTATGATTAATGTTATGGGTGAATCATTAGAAAAAATAAAAGAAATAAAGCCGGATAGAATAATATTAATTGATTATCCAGGGTTTAATTTAAGATTGTCAAAAAACTGTAGACCGCACGGTGTGCCAATAACATATTTTATTTTACCCCAACTGTGGGCGTGGAAAGAAAACAGGATAAAATATTTTCATCGCTATGTAGATCAATCGCTTAGCATTTTTCCATTTGAACAGGAATGGTTTGAAAGAAGGGAGGTCCCAACCAATTATGTTGGGCACCCATTTAATGAAGGCCTTGAGCCAAAACTTTCAAAGGCAGAATTTTTCAATAAGCACGGCATAACGAATGAAGATACACTCTTAGCGCTTGTTCCTGGAAGCAGGCAGCAGGAGATAGATCGACACCTAATGCTTTACTATCAAGCCGCTCAGGCCATAAAAAATAAAATCAAAAACCTAAAAATTATCATAACCAAAGCTGATAATGTCATTTTTAATTTACCTAATGATGTTATTATTGAACCTGATGATATATATGGTGCAATGAAATATTCTAAAGCTGCAATTACTACATCGGGTACCGCATCATTAGAATGCGCTATTATGGATACCCCAGAAGTGGTGTGCTATAAGCTATCAGGAATGTCTTATTTAATTACAAATTTAATGAACAAATCTCCTTTTATATCAATGGTCAATTTGATTGCCGGAAGAATGGTTGTTCCAGAATATTTACAGAACCAAGTTAATCAAAAAAATATTGTTGATGCCCTGCTTCCGTTATTAAACGATACAGCGGAACGTAAAAAGATGCTAGAGGGCATGAGCGAGGTACGGCGATCTTTAGGAATGCCCGGCGCATATGATAGAGCAGCAGAAGCGATATTGCAGAGGACGTAGATGGCAAATCCAGATAATGAAAACAGATTAAAAAACAGATTATTGGTTTGGATTGGCGGAACGATTGGACCTCTTCTATTACGATTTTTTTATAATACAAATAAATGGAATATAGAAGGGGAGCATTATTATAAGGATGTACTGCAAAGTGGAAAATCAGTTATTGTTGCATCTTGGCACAATACACTATTAACTACATTCATGGGCTTAGCAAAGAATAACTATCATGGCCTTGCAGGAAACCATCACCCTGATGCTGAAATAATATCTAGGATTGGAATAAAGCTTGGTTGGAATATTATTAGGGGATCATCCACTGATGGTGGTAAAAAGGCTTATAATGAAATATTAGAAATATTAAAATCCCAGACCACAGTTTTTGCAATAACACCAGATGGCCCGCAAGGGCCTGCAAAAATTCCCAAACCTGGCGCAATTAGAGCTGCGCAAAAAACAGGAGCAGTTATCGTTCCTGTGGCGGGCCAATCAAGTCGTCGATGGGCATTCCATAATTGGGACACATTCTACCTATCAAAGCCTTTTGGAAAAATAACACTCCTCTTTGGCCCCCCATTAGTTTTTAAAATCGAAGATTCTTTTGAAGAGTGCGCAGCGCAGCTTAAAACATCGCTTGATAAACTTGAGAAAGAGGTAAACAGTCGTGTCGGGTTGGTCAAGAATAACTGAAACAAAAGTAAAGTTTCTATTATTTCCAATTACGCTTTTTTATTGGGGCGTTATTTATTGGAGAAATCTTTTCTATAATTTAAACTTTTTCGTTTCAAGAAAAATTCCAACAAAGGTAATAAGCGTAGGAAACATAACGGCCGGAGGAACAGGTAAGACACCAGCAGTTATTTATTTATCACAGCTTTTTCAAAGAAAAAATTATAAAGTCGCAGTTCTTAGTAGGGGGTATGGAAGAAAAACCGCTGGGACGCAACTAGTAACCGATGGTAATAATAAAGTAAATGATTGGAGAAATTTTGGCGATGAACCAACATTAATATCTCAAAAACTTGATAAGATCCCCATTGTTGTTGATCAGAACAGATATCGTGGAGCAATGTATCTTATTGAGAAGTTTAATCCTGATTTGATTATTATGGATGATGCATTTCAGCACCGATCCATTGAAAGAGATTTAGATTTAGTTTTATTAAATAGCCAAGCAGGACAATCTGATTATAGATTGATACCTCATGGATTATTACGCGAACCCTTTAGCCATATAAAAAGAGCAGATGCAATCATATTTACAAAATCTAATTTAAATGAGCCCAGCCAAAAAATTGTTTCAAGGGCTAAAAAAACAAACCTACCAATATTTAATAGCTCGATTACCCATAATAAATTTTTAAATATTAATTCCGAAGCTTTTAAACCAGAAAATAAACCACGCGCAGTGGCAGTGTCGGGGATTGCAGACCCTAAAAGCTTTTATAAATCATTAGACAAAACCAACATCGAACTGGTATCAAAAATAGCTTATGTTGATCACCATGAGTTTAAACAATCAGATATCGATCGGCTTAAGAAAGCCTTGATTGACAATAGTGCAGAAATTATAGTTACAACAGAAAAAGATATGATCAGGCTGACCAATCTAGACCTTGGTGAAATTAATATATATAGCCTAAGTATCGATTTTCAACTAGATGAGCCAGGAGAAAAATATATTACCAATCTATTTAAATAATATTAAATCTGAGCCATACCCCAGGCAAACATTATACCCACAAATGAAAGCATAAGTGGCCAACCCGTATTTATCATTTGACGAGCGCTGGGATCTTCAAAAACATGTATTTGAAATTCGTGTGATGTCATTGCTCCGCGCTCATCCATTGCAACCAATATAATATCATTGGGCCCGCGCTGATTTGGTCTAGGCTTCCAATTTAGCATACCAGTTTGTTTGCTAAACGTAGAATATTTGGGAAGCTTAACTGCCTTATAGGCTATTCTATCTTTATTTAAATCTTCAGCCACGACCCGATATTTATATTGGTGTCCGGTAAGGGCAACGGGTCGTGGCGTAGAAATGATATTAGGATTTATGTTTACAAAGACCTTTCCTTCTTGTCTATCGCTAGAATATCCATCAGACACTTCATAGGTAAATTTGCTTTCATTAATTTGAGCAGATTTGGGAATCCATACAACCTTCCCCTTTTTGCTCATTTGCATACCCTGAGGCCCCTTGGTTAGCGTAAACAATAGATCCGCATCTGTATTCTTGTCTTCTACAATAATATTATATTTAAATACTTCACCAACTAGCGCAGAAATTGGGGGGCTAGAAACAATAACCGGTGGATGATTAACATATATTTCGTACGATTGTTCATCTTTTGTATAGCCATCTGATACCATATATGAAACTTGTTGTTTATCCACCTGGTCAAGCGTTGGTGTCCATGAAATTACCCCAGTATATTCATCGATTTCCATTCCATCTGGGAACTCCAACAAGGTGTATTTTATTGGACTCATTTTTCTTGCAACAACCTTAGGCGGCCTTCCCTTATTGCCTTGAAAAAATTCCCAAAGTATATCTTTAATAGCAACCGTTCTATCATCTATAGACTCTACTATTATATTTAACCTATCGTTTTCCCAAAAAATATAATCAACATACTTTTTTAGATTGAGACGCGAGACTTCAAGCGAAAGAGAGTCCACCTCGTCTTCATCAGTGAGATAAACAGCCTCAGAATTATTCCAATCCATAATATAGCGATCAATGTTTTCTGCATACACATCATCGCTGATCTGAATAGAATAGATTCTATAATTTTGTGCAGACTTTAATGGAATCACCTCATCGTATGGAAGCAGGGCATCTGAATTCATATCGGAGGTAATTACTTGATGGTTGTATTCTTCTCCAACCGCTCCTTGCATTAATGGGATAGATACAATATTAATAGGTGCATTAACATAATAGTCAGCAACAATCATTTTTTCAGTGCGCCCATCACTGACTTTAATATGCAATTTTGAAAAATCAATGTTCTCGCGTCCAGGCTCCCAAACTATCATTCCCTCATATGGGTCCATACGCATACCATCAGGCATCTCAATGGCTGTAAAAATTAAGTCATCCTTTTTGTTTGGGTCAAAAACATCCAATGCAAATCGATATTCCTCACCAAAATTGATTACATTCATTTTCAGAGGAGCAGAACGAATAATTGGTGGATGATTTACATACAGACTAACTGCTTGTGAATCAACGGCAACGCCATGATTTACTTTTACAGAAAATTTTTGTGTATCGATTTGAGCTGTAGAAGGGGTCCAGGTAATAAGCCCTGTTTTATCAATTGTCATTCCATCTGGAGCAGTACTTAATGAAAAGTTAAGAATATGTTCAAGATCGGGTCTCCAAATATCAACTTTATATCTATAGCTTTTGTCAATCTCAGCCTCTCTGCTGGCTTCAGATAAAATTTTAACTCCAGCTCTAGCGAATAAACTAAAGTTCTGTACAGCCCTGTCAAAACCATCGCTGGCAACTAAACGTATATCATATATATCAATATGAGATGAATCAGTGTCCCATATAATAAATTCATTATTTTCAACACGCATTCCCTTGGGGGCTGATTCAAGATCAATCCGAATCTTTTTATCTATATTTCTATCCAGTATTAATGGTTTATAGACAAAAGATTCTCCACCAACAAATTCAGTGCCCTGTGGTTCCGAAGCTATAACTGGTGGATCGTTTACATAGACCCAAAGTCTTTCATCATCACCTTCAAGGTCAGGAACTACTTTATATGTTAACAGGGTGTCTTCTTTTGCGATTGAGGGTGTAACGGTTTCACCTAATTTTCTTTCAACATGATATGCAATTTTATATGCACCCAATTGACCCTCATCAGGAACCCACCGAATCGATCTTGAGTCGTAATGAAAAAACATACCGCTAGGTGGGGGCTGTAGCCATCTAAAGCTATAAAACTCCTTTTTTTCTTGCTCGGGCAATGTATATGCAAATGATTGATTGACTGTTAATACATGCTTAGGCAGGATACCATCGGGGAGGGGTTGTGCCATTGTTTCAAGTGGCGCTGGAGGAACAGCT
>JAYZHP010000032.1:0-19690 GCA_036166415.1 Fidelibacterota bacterium
CCACTTGAAGTAATTGAAAACTGAAACTCTGCATCAGCAAGTCGCATCAGATTATCAGGAGCCATATCCCAATGCTTAAGTTGTTTGGTTGAATATTGAAGAGCAGTATGGGGATTAGCTACCTCAGGGTTCGCCGGAAAATTAACGGGAATTATCATAAATACTCTTGGCAGCTCATCTATTCTTCTGTATTCATATCCATTGCCTTTAATCCATAGATTCAAATCAAATTCTTTAGAAATATTGAATGCACGATTTATATATAATTCATTCTTTGTTCGGAAAATGAATGCACTTTGCTTACGCATTGATGTAGCGATCGCATTTAAGGATTGATCCGTTTCTATTGGCTCGTTGCCATCGGGGTACTTACTAAGAATCTTTTGTGATTTATTATACCAAGCTGCATCAATGAACCCTTGCCTGATAAATGCAATGGCGCCTAATAATGAAGTAGGATATTCTTTGGCGCCCCATCCTCCAGATTTAAATTCAATAACTTGAGCAAGTTCGCTAGCGAGAACCTTTGGCTCCTTTACAAGTTGAATCAAACTTGAATGCCCTTGAAATATCCCGCCTTTTGGTGTGAGTTGAGCTGTAGTAAAACCAAGCCTTCTTAGCTCGTTGAGATCTTTAGCCTTTGGCTTGTATATATCGCTTGCCTTTAGATGCGAGCGCATGTTTGAATTCCAATGCAATTCAAGCGAGGTGCTGTCAGGCTTAGATTTTACATCCATCCAGCTTTCAATGAATCCCGCATAAATATGCTTTTCATCCATATTGATGGCAGTAGCCTGAGATGGAATCCTAACATTCTTTCCTACAGAAATAATCAAACCATCTCTCATAAGAACGGTACCATTATAGATAGTTTTACCGGGCTCAGTATGAATTGTAGCATTGGTCAAGGCCCATGCTCTAGGTGGGCTTCGATGCAGTGATTTTGCTGGCCCTACTTGCGCAACAGAGAACGCAATAGATAATATTATTATAAGAAATTTATTAATCATTTTTTTAGTTTTAGAAATTTGGTCCTTTTAAATGTGTTGATGTAATTGTATCGGTTAGATACTGATACGCATCATCAACAGAGTTACAGAATTTAAAATAATTTACATCAGATTCTGAAATAACTCCTTTTTCAATCATATAATCCCAATTAACAATATTGCTCCAGTATTCTTCATCATATAGTACGATTGGAATTTTCTTTCTCAGTTTTTGCGTTTGAATCAAGGTTAATGCTTCCATTACTTCATCGAGCGTTCCAAAGCCTCCTGGCCATACTACCATCGCTTTTGCAAGGTAGAGAAACCAAAATTTTCTCATAAAAAAATAGTGAAAATGTATTTCAAGGTCATCTGAAATCCACTGATTACCATTTGTTTCAAAGGGAAGACTGATCGATAGACCAATTGCTGATCCGTTGGCTTCCGCAGCTCCTTTATTTGCCGCTTCCATGATACCAGGACCTCCACCAGAAGTAACTACGAACCTCTTTTTTTTATGGTTTAATTTATTGCTCCATTTTGTCATTTTGTAGGATAGGCTTCTTGCATCTTCATAATATCTGCTCATCTCCAGATTTGTTTCTAAGATCTTACGTTTTTCTTTTGAAATATTTTTGTCTGAATTATCTAGCTTAGATTGAGCCTCTTCTTGCGATTGTATTCGCGCAGACCCAAAGAAAACGAGAAAATCTTGGATATTATTTCTTCTAAATCTTTGCAGAGGTCCATAATATTCTGATAATATCCTTACCGATCTGGCATCGGGACTTCCTAAAAACTCATTATTATAGTAAAATCTATCTTTATTTTCTTTATTCTTATTCATCCTATTTTCCTTTATCTATACTGAAATTAATCTAGCTTTATCCAAAAAGAATAGATAAATAACTTTCGCGGTTGAATTCATATATCACTCACACTAATTTAGTACTGATAATATGACCTCGGAATTCAAATTATCCCCATCTATCTTATCAGCTGACTTTTCAAATTTGCAGTCAGCTTTGGATCAATGTGCTCATGGCGGCGCACCATGGATTCATGTTGATGTAATGGATAATCAGTTTGTTCCCAATCTTACAATTGGCCCACCAGTAGTTAAATCTCTACGATCTAAGACAAAAAAATTTTTAGATGTACACATGATGGTTATTGAGCCAGAAAAATTAGTTGAGCCTTTTGCTAAGGCTGGCGCAGATATGGTCACGTTTCATATCGAAGCAACCGATGATCCAAAAGGCGTGATTGATTTGATTCGTTCAGCAGGTTGTCAGGTTGGTATTTCATTAAAGCCATCTACTCCAGTTTCAGATGTAGAGCCTTATTTCGAAGAAATTGATTTGATACTTGTGATGAGTGTAGAGCCCGGCTTTGGAGGCCAGGGCTACATTGAAGGTTCTACCAAGCGAATTAAAAAAATTAAACAAAAATTAGCTGAGCAATGTCTTCAAGATAGAGTTTTGATTGAAGTGGATGGCGGAATCAAGTTGCATAATGCAAAAGAAGTTATAGAAGCAGGGGCTGATGTGATTGTAGCTGGTTCTGCAATTTTTGGTACAGATGACCCTGCCCAAACCATGAAAGAATTCTACAATATTCTATAATACTACGATGAGAACATATAAAGATATTGACACTTTTACCGATTGGGAACATGAAGAAAAAAATCAATTTTCTTTAGCGGTGACTAAGGGTTTAATAATGGATATGGTTCGTAAGGCAAACTCTGGGCACAGTGGCGGTCCCATGTCATCTGCAGATTTCACTCAAATACTTTTTACAGAATATCTTAATTTTGACCCAACTGAACCGGATTGGTTTAATAGGGACAGATTTATTCTTTCCGCTGGACATGAGTCCGCATTGATGTATGCTATTCTTTATCAAATTGGATGGCTTGATCATAATGATATTAGCAATTTTCGCCAGTTGCATAGCAAGACACCAGGACATCCTGAGGTTGAGATTCCTGGAGTAGAGGCTACAACCGGTCCATTAGGTCAAGGATTTGGAATGGCAGTAGGTATGGCTACGGCAGAATCAATTCTTCGTGCAAAATTCAATAAAATAAATGAAATACAATCCGATGAAATTTTTGGTCATTATACATATGTAGTTGCTGGTGATGGCGATTTTCAGGAGCCAGTTGTTTTGGGCGCTGGTTCAATGGCAGGACATTGGGGTTTATCCAAATTAATTGTCTATTACGATTCAAATAACGCTCAGATTTCAGGAAAAGTAGATCGTTCTGACTCTACTAATTATGCTCAAGTTTTTGAAGGTTTTGGCTGGCATGTTCAAGAAATTGATGGTCATAATCATGAAAAGATTAGAGAAGCTATTGAGAAAGCCCAGGTTGTTGATAGGCCTAGTTTAATTATTGGTACTACAATTATGGCTAAAGGTGCAGCGAATGTTGAAGGTGACTATGAAACTCATGGCGCTCCTTTAGCTCATGAGGAAATAAAAGCTACTAAAGAGAAGCTTGGACTTCCTCAAGAAGAATTCTATTTACCAAAAGAGGTAATGGAGCATTTTCAACACAGGTTTAAAACGTTGATTGAATCATCTAAAGCATGGAAATCACAAATTAATACTGCCTGTCAAGACAACGACTTTAATAGTTATTGGGAAAGCTTATTTCAGAAAAGCTATGCTGAAATAGAATATCCAAATTTTGAAAGTGGAACTCACTTAGCAACTAGAAAAGCATTTGGAGCGACACTGGACAAGTTTGCAACTCAAATTCCAAATCTTGTTGGGGGATCAGCAGATCTTGAACCTTCAAATTATACAGGAAATTTTGCAATGGAATTTGGTGATTTTTCCAAGGATAATCGAATGGGTCGTAATCTCGCATTTGGAGTTAGGGAATTCCCAATGGCTGCAGCGATGAATGGCATGGCACTACATGGAGGCCTTATGCCATTCGGGGGAACATTTTTGGTGTTTGCTGATTATGAACGTCCTGCCTTAAGACTTGGTTCGATCCAAAAATGTCGTGTAATGCATGAATTTACACATGATTCATTTTGGGTTGGGGAAGATGGTCCCACCCATCAGCCAATTGAACATGCAATGTCTCTGCGCGCGATTCCAAATTTCAATGTTTTTCGTCCTGCTGACGCTAAAGAAACTGCGGTGTGTTTTAAGCTTGCAATGGAATCCCATGAAACGCCTAGCGCATTACTATTAACAAGGCAAGGGGTTCCCGTGTTTGACTCATCAATAGATGTCATAATTGATGGGGTAAGTAAAGGGGCTTATACTATCTATGCTTCCGACAACCCTGAGTTAATATTTCTCGCAACAGGATCTGAAGTGAGCTTGGCAATTGCAGTTGCTCAAAAAATGACTGATAAAAGAATCAGAGTGGTTAGTATGCCTTGCTGGGAAATCTTTGAGGCACAGTCTTTGGATTATCAGGAATCACTAATACCAACTAGAGGAGCGATGAAAATTTCTTTTGAAGCCGGAATCACCTTAGGCTGGGAACGATTTACCGGTAGTAATGGATTATCAATTGGAATTAATCATTTCGGCGCATCTGCACCCGGTCCTGATTTAGCTGAAGAGTTTGGTTTTACTGTAGAAAAAATCGAACCGAGAATAAGAGAGCATTTGGCTTCACTATTATGAAAATACACTTAGCAACAGATCACGCCGGTTTAGATCTTAAAAATGCTATTAAAGCATATTTGATTCAAAATAGTCATGATGTAACTGATCATGGTGCTCACGAATATGATGCACAAGACGATTATCCTGATTTCATTTTTCCTTGCGCTAAAGCGGTTGCTTTAGATAGCGAAAGCAGAGGAATAATACTTGGTGGTTCTGGGCAGGGAGAAGCAATGGCAGCGAATAGAGTCAAAGGGGTTAGAGCAGCCGTATTCTATAATGGACCTGATGATATAGTAAAACTTTCAAGAGAGCATAACAATGCGAATATACTTTCATTAGGCGCACGTTTTATGAATGAATCAGAAATATATAGAGTCATTGAAATTTGGTTAAAAGAACCATTTGAAGGAGGTCGGCATATTAGAAGAATAGATAAATTGGATGACTAAAGCTGTCGATGTAGAAAAAATAATTCTTTAATGTTTGGTACATCAAATAAATTATTAAATAACCTTTTATTTTGGATCTCAAGGAAAAAGTGGCTAATCGCCACTTTTTTTATTAGTATTACAATATTTTATCTTCCTACCCCTGATGGTCTTAGCGCAGAAGGGCACCGCACCTTGATCATTGTAGTTACGGCCTTAATATTAATTATTTCTGAGTCCATTCCTATTCCGGCTGTGGCTATTCTAATTTTGATTATGGAAGTAGTTCTAGGTGTAGATACCCCAGATGGGGTTGCATCTTCATTTATGAGTGATGCTGTCTTCTTTATTATGGGTTCATTAATGCTTGCAGTTGCAATTGTTCATCAAGGCTTAGATAAGCACCTTGCGCTAGTTATCATTGCCCTTACGGGAAATAAGACTTGGCGGATTTCATTTGGCTTTGTTGCAGTATCTGCTATCATGGCATCATTTATTGGTGAGCATACTGTTGCTGCTATGATGTTACCAGTAGCGCTATCAATAATAAAAAATTCAGGCATTGGCATTGAAAAATCTAGTAGACTTTCCACTCTTTTGCTTTTTTCAATAGCTTACGGTTGTGCTCTTGGATCTATTGGCACTCCATCAGGTGGAGGTAGAAACGCGATAATGATTGGGTACTTAGCCGAATTTGGATTGGCAAATATCTCTTATTTAGATTGGATGAAATATGCCTATCCAATGCTTTTGCTTGAGATACCATTGGCTTCAGCAATTCTTTGGTATACCTTTCCACCTGAAAAAAGGATTATGGATTCAGCTATTAGAAAATTAAAAGTTGATGTTTCCAAATCAGGTTCACTAAATAACAATCAAAAATTATCCATTATCGTATTTATTTTTGTCTTTATTGGATGGATTTTTTTAAGTCCAAAAATTGGCCTAGGCATAGTTGCGCTATCTGGTGTATTTCTGTATTTATCATTTAGATTAATTGAATGGAATGATATTGCAACTAGAATGAACTGGGGAATAGTTATTCTTTTTGGCTCTGCTATTTCGCTTGGGATTCAAATGAAGGAAACAGGAGCTGCATTATGGCTAGCGGAAAGTTTTCTCGAATACTTTCAAGCCTATGTTAGTGACATGACAGTTGTGCGATGGAGTTTTTCGGTTATTCTATGTTCAATACTAACAAACCTATTAAGCAATGCTGCTACAGTTGCCGTTCTTGGTCCTATCGTGCTTGATATGGGAGGAGATCCGGTAATTATGGGGATGGCTACATCAGTTGCATCTGCTTTTGCTTACTTGACAATTGTAGCTTCTCCAACTTGCATGATTATACATTCTACAGGTCTTGTTAAATCGAGTGATTATTTTAAAGCTGGGTGGAAATTGTTTTTTGCATCGATTGTTTTACTATTTTTAATCTCTTTCATATATTGGCCTGTATTAAGATGAAGATATTAATTGCAATAAGTAGTAAGGAATTTTCTTCTCCCACATTGAATGTAGGTATGAGAGTCGCAAACGCATTTAGCGCCAAGACAACTATTGTAGATGTAGGCGAGAAAATAAACCAATTTGGCTTAAAAGAGGTTGGAATAGCTCAAGAAAGAATGGAGTCATGGGATATTGATAGACCTGGGGTTGATGTGCTTGAGTGGGCCTTTGATTTATTAGCTGAAAATAATTTCATTGAAAAAAATGAAATTGATGCAGGCTTTCCAAAGAATACTTTAATTGAGAGAGACGGAAGACGTTCTGAGGTATTCCTTAAAGGCACTGTATGCGATGATGTAAACCTCATTTTAAGAAATGGCGAAATTATTGAAGAGCTAATTAATGAAGTTCAAAGTGAAGGTTATGATGTTACTATCATCGGAAAAAGTAAAAAATCTAAAAAAGACTATGAACTTACACAGTACATAGACAGCTCAATATTTATTGTAAATAATTACGATCCAAATCAAAAATATAAAGTACTTTTAGCGGTTGATGATTCACCTGGAACTAAAAAAGCTGTAAAATATAGCGTAAGAATTGCACAGGCATTTAATATTGGAATTGAGGTCGTCACCGTTAGCAAGACCGATGAATTTAGAGAAGATTATAAGAACGCCTCACAATGGGCTACAAAATTTTTACGTCGAAATAAAATTGACCATCACCAATCCTTTGAAGTTGGAGATCCTGTAGAAATCATTTCTAGCAAAGCAGGAAAAAATCATATTGTTGTGATGGGGTCATCTTCGAGCAACCCGCTTAAAACTTTTTTTGCAGGAAGTAAACCATTAACTGTTTTAAAAAATTCTCAATGCCCAATTTTAATTGTAAAATGAATTCATTAAGGAAAAAAATACATGCTTCAAGATATAGGATTAACAGTACTAACCGTGCTTGTTTTAGCTATGGTCTCAATTCCACCATTGCTTTTTCTAGTATGGTACTTTTACGATAAAAGACAAACCCAGCACTCAGTTTTAAGAAATTTCCCTATTTTAGGTCGAGTTAGATATTTCCTAGAGATGCTTGGGCCTGAACTTAGACAGTATATGTTTGACTCTGACTATGAAGGAAAGCCATTTAGTAGATCTGACTTTTCAAATATTGTAGTTCAAGGGAAGTACTTAAAAACTGTTATCGCATTTGGCTCTAAAAGAGATTTTGACAAGCCAGGTTTATATATTCGAAATTCGATGTTTCCTAAGCAAAAAGAAGAGATGAAAGTAATGCTTTCCCCGAAAATCAAAACAAAAAGGTATGTTGGAACCGAAGGGCTTTTCTCAAGAAAAGAACATCTTGAAGATGTAGAGGTTTCGCCATGGACGCTTCCAAAGGATTCTTCAATCATCATTGGAAAAAATTGTAAGAACCCATGGGTTGTATCTGGTCCAGTTGGTATGAGCGCAATGAGTTATGGAGCATTAGGGGAGAATGCCATTAGCGCTATTAGCCATGGTCTTGGAGCGGCGACGGGTTCCTGGGTTCATACTGGTGAAGGTGGACTTGCTCCATATCATACGATTGGTGAAGGAGATGTAATTATGCAGATTGGTTCTGGAATCTTTGGAGTAAGAAATGAAGATGGAACATTTAGTTGGGAAAAATTTAAAGAAAAAGCATCAAACCCTCATTTACGCTGTTTTGAGATAAAGCTTGCTCAAGGAGCAAAAATTAGAGGTGGGCATGTTGAGGGAAGTAAGATTAATGAAGAAATTGCAGAGATAAGAGGCGTTGCTCCATGGAAAACAGTCGACTCTCCAAATCGGCACAATCAATTCCATGATTTGAATTCATTATTTGACTTTATAGATGAAATGAGAAATGTTGGAGGAAAACCAGTAGGAATAAAAATTGTAATGGGTGGACCAGACAGTGCGGATGATTTAGCAAAGTTAATGCAGGAAACCGGTCGAGGGCCTGACTTTGTTACCGTTGATGGAAGTGAAGGAGGTTCAGGTGCAACTTATCAAGAAATGGCTGACACAATGGGCCTTCCTATTAGTTCAGGATTAATTTATTGTGATGATGCATTACGGAAGTACGGTGTTAGGGATCGGGTAAAGATTTTTGCTAGTGGAAAACTATTTAGCCCTGATAAAATTGCAATAGCATTAGCATCAGGGGCTGATCTTATTAATATTGCTAGAGGGATGATGATTTCAGTAGGTTGCATTGGGGCGATGAAATGCCATACAAATACATGCCCAGTTGGCGTTGCGACAACTGATCCCAGCCATCAAAAAGCTTTAGTTGTTGATGAAAAGAAATGGCGTGTTTTAAATTATGTAATTACTCTTCGAAATGGCCTACATACTCTCGCAGCTGCTTCTGGGATAGATTCGTATACTAAATTTGAGCGAAAACATGTAGTATATAGAGATCAATATGGAAAGGTAACCGCTTTAGATGATCTATTTCCCTATCCAAATAATTAACCAACCGACTTTCTTGTAGTAAAGAAAAACAGTTGTTAATTTATAATCATGATTCACGCTTTCAAAAACAATGAAGGAGTTCAGTTATGGAATTGATTCACCCAATATTTAAGTGGTTGCATATTATTGCCGGGGTAATGTGGATAGGCCTATTATACTTTTTTAATTTTATTAACGGACATTTTGCTGCTACCCTTGATGGTGATAGCAAGAAAAAAGTCGTTCCAGAACTAATGCCAAGAGCACTATACTGGTTCAGATGGGGAGCCGCTTGGACTTGGTTTACTGGGGTTGTTCTACTCTTGGTTGTTTATTATCATGGTGGACTTACTTTTGATGATGGCTCCAATTGGGAAGTCCCAGCCTTTATAATGATAGGATTTACTTTTTTAGCTGTTTTTTTGTACGACTACATTTATAAAACTAGTCTTGCATCAAATGTAAGACTTATTACAATTATTAGCTTTGCGTTGATTGGAATAACTGTCTATTTAATGAAAGAATGGAGTGGGTTTAGCTACCGCTCCTTTAATATTCATTTGGGAGCATTATTTGGAACAAATATGGCATTTAATGTTTGGTTTCGAATTTGGCCAGCACAACAAAAGATTATTACTGCTATAAAAAATGGTGAAGCACCTGATGGCTCATTAGTTGCTTTAGCAGGATTGCGTTCGAAACATAATACATATATGAGCGTTCCATTGATTTGGACAATGATGAATCAACATACAACAGTCTTGGCTGGAGGAAACTTTGGCATTGCCTCCTCCACCAATTGGCTTGTACTAATGATTGTTATTGCCCTTGGTTGGCATATAGTTTTTCAACTGTACAAGAAATCAGCCAAAATTAAAGGGTTTTAGGAATAAAATAAAAAAGGACCTTATCGCTATAAGGTCCTTTTTATATATAGTTCAACTTTTCTTTTCAATTATTCAATTGAGGTTATTAACTGCTTCCTCAATCTCATCATAGTTTGGTTCTACCCCAGGGTTTTCAGCAACCCATCGGTATTTTATTATCCCTTCTGAGTTTATAATAACCACTGCTCTATTTGCAGAGACATACCCCTCTAGTCCACCTAGGCCTTCAAAGGTAACGTCATACATTGTTACAACCTCGCGCTGTAAATCTGACAGTAGTTCAAAATCCAAATTATACTTTTTAGCAAATTCTGCATTTACCCATGGAGAGTCAACGCTAATGCCTATTACTTTTGCTCCAGATACATTGAATGATTCCATATTTTCTTGTAATGCACACATTTCTGTATCACATACACCTGTAAAGGCTCCAGGATAAAAGGCAAGAATAACTGCTTGTCCAGAAAAATCAGATAGAGAAACCTTTTCTTTGTTAATATTATTTAATTCAAAGAGTGGAGCTTTTTCATTTATTTGTGACATAATTAAATCCTTAGCAAAAAATTGAAATTAGTTTGTTGAGCAAGCCATATCATTGCCACAGCACATTGGAGATTTTATTTTTCCATGACCTTCTGGACACATTGAAATAGCCACAGTTGATCCATCATCTTTTGTGATATGGTCATGGACCAGTGGAGTATCGCACTTTGCACAATTCATTCCAGAAACACCCATACCGCAATTTTCACATTTATAATCTGACATAATTAACCTTTCTTATATTTATTAATAATCTAAAATTCAAAAAATATTTCTACTATTACAAATGAAAATCGTAATATTGTATTAATAATAAATTAATTATTTAACCGAATTATCATAAAATTTATATTTAAAAGTCGGTGAATTCGAAACAAAAGAAAAAGGATAAAGAAAAATATGGAACAAGAAAATAAGTGTCCAGTAGCACACGGATCTGAAAGCCAACACACTGATGGTGCAATGTCAAATTCTCAATGGTGGCCTGGCAACCTTAATCTGGATATGCTTCACCAGCATGATAGAAAATCTGATCCCATGGATGAAGGATTTGATTACAAAAAAGAGTTTGAATCACTTGATTTTGATTCCTTGAAAAAAGATTTAAATGAAGTTATGACCAATTCACAAGATTGGTGGCCAGCAGATTATGGGCATTACGGTCCTTTATTTGTTCGAATGACATGGCATGCTGCTGGAACCTATAGAAATATGGATGGCCGCGGCGGCGGTAATACTGGAAATCAACGCTTCGCCCCATTAAATAGTTGGCCTGATAATGGAAATTTAGATAAAGCCCGTCGATTATTATGGCCGGTTAAACAAAAATATGGCAAAAAAATTAGTTGGGCAGATTTGTTGATTTTAGCTGGTAATGTTGCTATAGAATCTATGGGCGGAAAAACGTTTGGATTTGGTGGTGGTAGAGAAGATATATGGGCACCAGAAAAAGATATTTTTTGGGGAAAAGAGAATGAATGGTTAGCAAATAATAGATATACTGGTGATCGTCAATTAGACCAGCCATTAGCTGCCGTTCAAATGGGCCTAATATATGTTAATCCTCAAGGACCAGATGGAAACCCAGATCCACTTGCAAGCGCTAAAGATATTAGAGAAACATTCAAAAGAATGAATATGAATGATTATGAAACAGTAGCGTTAACTGCGGGCGGTCATACTTTTGGTAAGGCGCATGGCGCAGCAGCAGAAGAAAATGTTGAAATAGAGCCTGAGGGAGCTCCAATGGAGCAGATGGGCTTTGGTTGGAAAAATAAATATGGGACCGGAATGGGTCACGATGCTATCACTAGTGGAATAGAAGGCGCATGGACTCCAAACCCTATTCAATGGGATAATGGGTATTTTGATATGCTATTTAGTTACGAATGGGAGCTGAAAAAAAGTCCTGCTGGAGCACATCAGTGGCATCCAGTAAACCCCAAAGATGAAGATCTCGCACCAGATGCTGAAGATTCATCTGTGCGCGTAAACACAATTATGACTACTGCAGATATGGCAATGAGGGAAGACCCTGATTACTGCAAAATCTCAAAACATTTTCATGAGAATTCTGATGAGTTTGCTGATGCATTCGCAAGAGCATGGTTTAAATTATTACATAGAGATATGGGTCCAAAGAGCCGGTATTTAGGACCTGAAGTTCCTGCGGAGGATTTAATATGGCAAGACCCTGTCCCAGCTGGAAATATTGATTACAATGTAGATGAAGTAAAACAACGCATTAGTGATAGTGACTTAACTATTCAGGAGATGGTGGAAACGGCTTGGGCTAGCGCATCAACATTTAGAGGTTCTGATCTGCGTGGAGGGGCAAATGGCGCCAGAATTCGTTTGGCACCGCAGAAAGATTGGAAAGCGAACAAGCCTGAACAGTTATCTCGTGTATTAAATATTCTTGAACCTATTGCAAAAGAAACTGGTGCTTCAGTTGCAGATGTAATTGTGCTTGCTGGAAATGTTGGCGTTGAAAAAGCATCTGGAGCTAGTGTTCCTTTTTCTCCGGGCAGAGGCGATGCAACCAATGAACAAACTGATGCTGAATCGTTTGAAGCTTTAGAGCCATATTCAGATGGTTTTCGCAATTATCATAATGATGATTTTAGTGTAAATGCTGAGAATATGTTATTAGACAAATCACAGTTATTAGGCCTTACTGCCCCAGAAATGACAGTGCTGGTTGGAGGAATGCGCTCACTTGGAATTAGCGGAAATGAACATGGTCTCTTTTCTCAGAATTCAGATAAACTTTCCAATAAATTTTTTGTTCATCTTTTGGATATGAAAGTTGAATGGAAACCAACAGGGAAAAATAGCTACGAAGCTACTGATCGCATAAGTGGAGAAAAAGTAAGAACTGCCACTAGAGCCGATCTTGTATTTGGTTCAAATTCGCAATTACGAGCTTTGGCGGAAGTTTATGCTTCTAGTGACTCAGATCAGAAATTTACCATTGATTTTGTTAGCGCATGGACTAAGGTCATGAATAATGACCGTTTTGATCATTAAGCTCATTTGATCAGTTAGAAAAAAAATAAATTATTGCGATATTGAGACTTAGTATCATTAATTTCTATTATCTCAAACAAATAAAAAAATAAGGAGTTATTTGTGGAAAAGATTGGAATGTTCTGGGGGAGCACCACCGGAAATCAAGAAGAAGCAGCTAAGTTTTTAAGTGATTATATGGTATCTGAGGGTTTTGAGATTGATTCGTACGATATCAAATCAACTGATCCATCTAAAATGCTAGAATACAAGCAACTAATAATTGGTTGCCCTACTTGGAATGTTGGCGAGCTCCAAGAAGATTGGGAAAAAGTTTATGAAGCTTATAAAAAATTAGACTTTAATGGTATAACAGCAGCATTTTTTGGTTGCGGAGATCAGGTGGGTTATAGTGCTAACTTTCTAGATGCCATTGGTTTTTTAGCAAAGCCTTTTATGGAAAAAGGGGGGAATCTAATTGGTAAATGGTCAACCGAAGGATACGAATTTGATGAATCTGAAGCACTAGATGGCGATGAGTTTCTAGGGCTTGGACTTGATAATGATAACCAAGAAGATGAAACCGAAGAAAGATTAATTATTTGGGCTGAATTAATCAGGGACGATTTTAAATAAATCCTAATATCTTAATTCATTAGTCAAATGAATTTGAATTACTAGTACCAAATTTTCGCCAAAAACGTTTGCTTTCCTAAATCCTGTAATTATTGTAAATTTGCCCTTCGAGGTAATCCCAATTATTAATAGGATATTTATATATGTCTAAATGGACAAAAGAGCAATTCGTAGAAGATATGCGCAATAAATGCTCTCGTGAAATAGCAAAAATCGGAGAAAAAATCATTGAGTTTTCTGATACCCATGCCACTGAAGTAACATGGGGTAGAGGTGATGACCATGGAACATTTACATTCCGCTCAGATTCTGATGTAGGAATATTACCATTATTTCATATGACATCTTCAGGTCAAATGAATTTTCAAATAAATTTTTTGCGAGAAAAAGAATTGCCAAAACAAGTCATGAGGGATTTAGTGGTTAAAATGGAGGCAAATTTCTTAAGAGATTATGATAATGAATCATACCCTGTAGATGGATATGAGGAGATGGAATATCTTTTTCATACCTACTCACAAGTTGACAAATTCCTCAGCGCCATCGAGGGTTGTGTCTACAGACTAAAACAGTAATATTGTATCCTGACTTATACTTACTAAGCGCCCTACTTACATTTGTTGGTGGGGCGCTTTCTTTTTATTTCTATGGCGTCTATTCAAAAATATTTTCTTTTGATCAAATATTTATTCCAAGTTTTTGTAAACTAACAAATGAAGATTGTACATCAATTATTGATACTAGATATGGTAGAATTTTTGGTTATTCGAATGTATCTATTGGAACCTTATTTCTTTTTTTCCATACGACTATCCTAATTACAACTTCCTTTAATATCACCCATTATTATTTACCATTATTTATGAGCTTTTTATCCCTATTAATAGGGGCTTATTTAATATATGGTTTGATTAAATTAAATGTAAAATGCAATATATGTATTACCGTTCATCTAATTAATTTTATAGTATTCGTATTGCAAATATCTATGTTGATCAAATGAGCATAAGTATATATTTATTATTAATTATAATTTTTTTATTTATAGCGTTTTCTACAAAAATTGCAAAATCATCTCATAATCAGGGCACATTTTCTAATATAAATATGGATGAATGGTTTTGCCCACATTGTGGATTTCATGTACAGGTAGGTGATCATTGTATTTATTGCGATACAAAAAAGCAGTAAATAAAATCCTCAAATAAAATGAAGATTACACACTATATTTGACTCCCAATTTTTAATATGATATGAAGATTACACTTAAAGAGTTAAATAGCTATAGTCGCGAACTTTCTATTGATCTTGAATGGTCAGAAATAGAGCAGGATTTTGAAAAATCAACCGCACGTTTTTCAAAAAAAATTAAAATGCCAGGGTTTAGACCAGGGAAAGTGCCCAAAAAAGTATTAATGGATCGATTTCAACCTGCTATAGAATCAGAATTCGTTGAAAGTTCGGTTAATCAGTACTACTTGCAGGCTTTAGAAGAAAAAGAAATAACTCCAGTAAATAAGGGCAGTGTTAGTGATATCGACTTTAATTATGGAGAACAATTTAAATTTAAAGTTTCTTTTGAGATAGAGCCTTTGGTATTGCTGCCAAAGCTTAAAAGAAAATCTCTTAAGATTGAAAATACAGAATACATTACCGATGATAAAGATATTGAGATTGCAATCGAAGAGATCAGGTTTAGGAATGCAGAAATAAAAACCATTGAAGATGGAGCGCAAGTTGATGATTTTATTATTTGTGATCTTCAAGAAATAGATGCGTCTGGCCTTCCTATAATCGGAGAAAAATTAGAAACACGCTATGTAAAAATTGGTCAGCCTCCCTTTGATGGATTGAATTCAGAAAAATTAATTAATGCAAAACCCAATCAAAAAGTCAAAGTAGAGGTTCCTAAAGATGAGAAGGGGACACTTGCAACATATGAGCTATTAGTAAAAAATGTTGAAAGGCAGATTTTGCCAGATATCAATAATGAATTTGTTCAAAGGGTTGATCCCGAATCAAAAGATTTAGAAGAATATAAAAACAAGGTAAAATCACAATTAGACAATGCCTATCAAGAAAAATCAGAAGAGTCATTTAATCAGCAATTATGTGATAAGATGATTGAAAAAGTTAATCCAGAGTTCCCTGAATCAATGGCTGAATCCTATTTACATCATATGGTTGAAGAGGTAATGAGTAAAAATCAAGGCCAGCTTGAAAAAGAAAAAGTTGTGGAAACATATAAACCCATTGCTGAACAAAGCTTGAAATGGTATTTGACTAGAAAAGCAATTATTAAAGATCAATCTTTAAAGGTTTCTGATGAAGAGATTTCAGAATCTATTGATGAAAAAAAGAATGAAAATCCTCAACAAGAAAAAGAAATTGACAAATTTTATAAAAAACCCAGTAATCGTCAAAGGATAGAGGATAGTCTTCTTGAAAAGAAAATCTTGGCTTATTTAAAAGAATTTGCGAAAATTAAACAGGTCAAAGTGCAAACTAAAGACCTGCGTAAACAATCTGAGGTAAATAATTAGAATTATGAATAAGAATTCAATCAATCAACTGGTCCCTATGGTCGTTGAACAGACAGGTAGGTTTGAGAGAGCCTATGATATTTATTCTAGGCTATTAAAAGAAAGAATAGTTTTTCTTGGAACGCCGATCGATGACAATGTTGCTTCCTTAACAATTGCACAACTACTATTTCTTGAAGCAGATGATAGTGAAAAGGATATCTATCTTTATATTAATTCCCCTGGAGGTATTATTACTTCAGGGATGGGTATTTATGATACGATGAATTATATAAAACCTGACGTAGCAACAATATGTATGGGGCAAGCAGCAAGTATGGCTGCATTTCTCTTATCGGGTGGCGCTAAAGGCAAAAGGTCTGCATTGCCAAATTCTAGAATTATGATACATCAGCCACTTGGCGGAGCTGAAGGTCAAGCTTCAGATATTAAAATATTATCCGATGAAATTTTAAGATTGAGGACAAACCTTAATTCCATCCTTGCAAAAAATACAAAACAAAATCTCAAAAAGATTGAAAAAGATACCGATAGAAATTTTTTTATGAGTGCTGACGAAGCAAAGAATTATGGAATTATAGATACTATTCTTGATAAAAGAAAATAATGCGTTCTTCTCAGATTCCATCTCCAATTGACTCTAAAAAAACAGCCAATCAGGATGATAATTCTTTATTAATTCGGCCTAGTGAAATAAAAAAACACCTTGATCAGTATGTTATTGGACAAGATAGAGCTAAGCGCGCTCTTTCTGTAGCTGTTTATAACCACTATAAGAGAATCCTATCTGATCATTCTGACGATAATATTGAGTTAGATAAAAGCAACATACTTATTATCGGTCCTACTGGAACAGGAAAAACATTAATGGCTGAGACATTAGCAAAATTATTGGAAGTTCCATTTGCAATTGCCGATGCAACTACATTAACCGAAGCGGGATACGTTGGCGAAGATGTAGAAAATATTCTTGTAAGATTATTACAAAAAGCAAGTTATGATATCTACAAAGCTCAAGCAGGAATAATTTATATTGATGAGATTGATAAGGTTGGCCGCAAAACAACCAGTCCTTCAATCACAAGAGATGTCTCCGGTGAAGGCGTTCAGCAGGCACTGTTAAAAATACTAGAAGGGACCATTGCACAGATTCCACCAAAAGGTGGAAGAAAACATCCAGAACAAAACCTTATTTCAATTGATACAAAAAATATTTTATTTATCTGTGGAGGATCATTCGATGGACTGTCCGAAATAATCAGCAAAAGAATTAATGCTTCTGAGATTGGCTTTGGAAAATCATTAAAAGATGAATTCGAAGATGATGAATATTTAGCAAAGGTTCTTCCTGTTGATCTTATCCAATATGGATTTATACCAGAATTGATAGGTAGGCTTCCTGTAGTATCTACCTTAAGTAGTCTTAATCAAGAAAATATGTTAAAAGTCTTGATAGAGCCAAAGAATTCCCTGGTAAAACAATACCAGAAGCTTTTTAAGATGGAGAATATCAAATTAGAATTTCGCGAAGAAGCTCTAATAGAGATTATTAAACTCGCATCAGACTATAAGTCAGGCGCAAGGGCTCTTAGATCTGTAATGGAATCATCTATGCTTGATCTAATGTTTCATCTTCCAGAATATTCTGAAGATAGAGTTGCGCGAATTACAATAACTAAAGATTTTATAGCAAGTGGCAAACCTCCATTAATGCGTCGTCATCGACGCACAGCGTAATTGATTACATGATTAATTATTTTAATAAATCACCTTTTTTCTATCTTCTTTCAGTTCTATTATTTCTGAATTTCTTGACTGCACAGCAACAGTATTTAGATGTTGATGATATAAAAGAAGAATGGAAAGACTTTACTTCTTTTCAACGGCAAGAGTTAGTGGGTTATACAAATTTTCTTTACAATGAAGGCTTTTATGAGCGAGCTCTTTTAGGATATTTTCAATTTTTATATAAATACCCTAAAGATGAACTCGAGACAGCAACATACTTTCAGATAGCTAAAAGTTATGAGAAAATGGAAAACTGGGATCTAGCAAAAAATTATTATGATCGAATTATTAAAAATAATGATCCTAACTCTAAAGATTCAAATGCAGCTAAATACCAAATTCTATTTATTGAATTATCAAATAGTAATTACGACCTAGTGCTAGAGAAAACAAAAGAATCAGATGATCCGTACGAAATGATCTTTAGAGCTTATGCGCATTTTGAAAAACTTGAATGGGAAAATTCGAGACAATCATTTAAGGTTGCTGAGTCTATTTTTGATCATAGTCATTATTCTAAACTAATTAAGCCATGGTACAAGGCAATCAAAACCGGTGAGAATGCTCCTTTAAAAAAGAGAACACCAGCATTGCTTTCTTCGCTTTTACCTGGGGGTGGATTCGTATACTTAGATCAAAAAGAAAATGCAATTGGATTAATTGCTTCAACAATCTTACTCTATTCAGCAATGGCATCATCTAATTCAAATCACAAAAAGGGAGATATATATCTTGCTAATAATAGACAGCAGAATATTCCCTTAGATAGTGAATTTAATATATTAGAAAACAATCCATCTGCTTCCAAAAATTATTTTATACCTAAGAGTATGAGTACTGCTCAAAAAAATCCAATTATCATTACCGCTCCAATCTTTGTTGCATTGGGATTGCAGTTTGCAAGTGGGTGGAAATCAGTTAAAGACATCGACCAAGCAAATAAGAGATTAGTAGTGCGATTTACAGGAAGAGTAACATCGCAATTAAGCGTTACTAGGTTTATGGATTATCCTGTCCCAGAATTCATCATAAAATAAATCCTTTTTTATAAAATACTATTTGCTAACCCTCTATTTAATGAGTTAGGTTAGCTGGCTGTATTTGACAGCAAAAAAGTTTTTTGATAATTGGTATGCGTGGTCCAGTAAATGGATTTGAGCGTTACTTTAGAGTAACAAAGACAAAACAGAATCAAACAACAATGGAGAGTTTGATCCTGGCTCAGGACGAACGCTGGCGGCGTGCTTGATACATGCAAGTCAAGGAGAACATTTCCTTCGGGGAATTATTAAACTGGCGAACGGGTGAGTAACACGTAGGCAACCTACCCTAGAGATTGGGATAACTCCGGGAAACCGGGGCTAATACCGAATAATGCAGCGGATCCTTCGGGATATTAGTTGTTAAAGCGGGCTTCGGCTCGCACTTTTGGATGGGCCTGCGCCCGATTAGCTTGTTGGTAAGGTAATGGCTTACCAAGGCCATGATCGGTAGCTGGTCTGAGAGGATGATCAGCCACACTGGGATTGAGATACGGCCCAGACTTCTACGGAAGGCAGCAGTAAGGAATTTTGCGCAATGGACGAAAGTCTGACGCAGCAACGCCGCGTGATCGATGAAGCTTCTAGGAGTGTAAAGATCTGTCGTAAGGGAAGAAAAACCTGGATGTAAATAATGTTCAGATTTGACGGTACCTTTCAAGAAAGCACCGGCTAACTTCGTGCCAGCAGCCGCGGTAATACGAGGGGTGCTAGCGTTGTCCGGAATAACTGGGCGTAAAGGGTCCGTAGGCGTTTT
>JAYZHP010000033.1:0-6672 GCA_036166415.1 Fidelibacterota bacterium
GAAAAAGGAAGATACGCATAGAATGGCAGAAGCCAATCGAGCGTTTGCACATTTTAGATAATAATGAAGAAAATTTTATTAGACAACGTTCGTAATATTGGTATAATGGCCCATATTGATGCAGGTAAAACTACTCTGACTGAGAGAATTCTTTTTTATACTGGTAGAACCCATAAGATTGGCGAAGTACATGATGGTGGCGCAACAATGGATTGGATGGAGCAGGAAAAAGAACGGGGAATAACAATAACTTCTGCTGCAACAACTGCAATTTGGAATGATCATCGAATTAATATCATTGATACACCGGGTCACGTTGATTTTACAGTTGAAGTAGAGCGTTCATTAAGAGTTTTGGATGGTTCATGTGCAGTTTTCTGTGCTGTAGGGGGAGTAGAGCCGCAGAGTGAGACTGTCTGGAGACAGGCTGATAAGTATGGTGTTCCAAGAATAGCTTTTGTAAATAAAATGGATAGAACTGGAGCAGATTTTTATAATGTTTTAGAAATGATTAAAGAACGACTTGGCGCAAATCCTCTTCCAATTGTTTTACCCATAGGATCTGGTGATCTTTTTACTGGAATTATTGATCTAATCTCTATGAAAGCAATTTTATATAACGAATCATCTTTGGGTGCCCATTTTGATGTTGGTGAAATACCTTCTGACATGAAGGATGAAGCTGAAAAATGGAGGCATCATTTAATTGAAGAAACTGCAGGTTATGATGAGCATCTTCTAGAGAAATATTTAGATGAACAAGAAATAACTGAAGATGAATTAAAAACTGCAATACGTAAAGGCTGTCTTGATAATACTTTTGTTCCAACTTTATGTGGATCTGCATTTAAAAATAAAGGAGTTCAACGTCTCCTCGATGCTGTAAATGATTTTTTACCCTCCCCGATGGATATAGGATCTATTTCAGGATTTGACCCTAATGATTCTGATATTGAAATGAAAAGAAACCCAAGCGAAGATGAGCCATTTAGCGCTTTAGCATTTAAAGTCATGACAGACCCATATGTTGGAAAATTAACATTTATGAGAGTTTATTCAGGCAAATTGGCTGCTGGATCCTATGTAATGAATCCAAATACTGGAAAACGAGAAAGAATAAGTAGAATCCTTTTAATGCATGCTAATAAAAGAGAAGAATTAGATCAGGTAGTTGCAGGTGAAATTGTTGCAGCTGTTGGATTAAAAAACTCTCATACTGGTCATACTTTATGTGAAGAGAAAAATGAAATTTTACTTGAGTCAATGGAGTTTCCTGAGCCTGTTGTTGAAGTATCCGTTGAACCAGCTACTAAAGCAGACCAAGATCAGCTATCCAAAGGCCTTGCAAAGCTTGCCGAAGAAGATCCAACATTTAAAGTTTCTATACACCCAGAAACCGGTCAAACAATTATAGCTGGAATGGGAGAATTACACTTAGAAGTGCTAGTGGATCGCCTATTAAGAGAATTTAAGGTTAAGGCAAATGTTGGCACGCCTCAAGTTGCATATACAGAGGCAATTACAAAGAGAGTTGAAAAAGTAGATGTAAAATTTGCCCGTCAATCTGGTGGTCGCGGCCAATACGGTCATGTTGTTATTAATGTTGAGCCAAATGAGGCTGGCAAGGGTTATCATTTTGAAAATAAGATTGTAGGTGGAGTAATACCCAGGGAATATATACAGCCTGTGAGCGAAGGAATGCAGGAGGCATTGAAGAATGGTGTTTTAGCTGGCTATCCCATTGAAGATGTTAGGGTTGAATTAGTATATGGTTCATATCATGATGTTGATTCATCGGAAATTGCATTTAAAGTTGCTGGATCAATGGCAATTCAAGAAGGTTGTAAGAAAGCATCTCCAGTATTAATGGAGCCAATGATGAGTGTAGAGGTTGTTGTTCCTGAAGAATACCTAGGAGATGTAATGGGCGATATAAATTCTAGGCGAGGAAATATCGATAAAATGGGACAGCGAAAAGATGCCCATGTATTAAATGCGACTGTGCCACTAGCAAAAATGTTTGGATATGCTACAGATTTAAGATCCATAACGCAAGGACGAGCTGTTTTTCATATGGAATTTTCAAACTTTAAGGAAGTGCCTAGCTCAGTAAAAGAAGAAATTATTGAACAGGTACACGGTAAGGCTTCATAGTAGTTATGGCAAATCAAACAATTCGAATCAGTCTAAAAGCTTACGATCATTCATTGATAGATAAATCAACAGAAAAAATTGTTAAGACTGCAAAGTCAACTGGTGCAATTATTTCAGGACCAATTCCGTTGCCTACCAAAAGAACTATATATACTGTACTTAGATCACCATTTGTTGATAAAAAATCAAGAGAACAGTTTCAAACAAAAATTCATAAACGATTAATTGATATTCTTAATTCAACACCAAAAACAGTAGAAGCGCTAATGAAATTAGACTTACCTGCTGGTGTTGATATTGAAATAAAGGTATAATGTTGTGCGTGGTTTAATTGGAAAAAAAATTGGAATGACACAAGTATTTAGCGATAATGGACATGCAATACCGGTAACAGTTGTTCAGGCTGGTCCGTGTGTGGTTACTCAAGTAAAAACAAAATCTAGCGATGGATATGATGCTATTCAAGTTGGATATGGAGAACTTAAAGAAAAACATTCTAATAAGGCTCAATTAGGTCATTTTAACCATGGAAATTCAAAGCCAAAAAAATATATTGCAGAATTTTTACCTGTTTCAAATTATGAATATAAGACTGGTCAAGAATTTGGAGTTTCTCTATTTAAACCTGGTGAGCTTGTATCTGTTTCGGGTAACTCAAAAGGTAAAGGGTTTTCTGGCGTTATGAAAAGACACGGTTTTGGCGGTGGACCAAAAACGCATGGACAAAGAGAACATCCCAGGTCACCGGGATCGATTGGTCAAGCATCCGACCCTTCTCGAGTGTTTAAAGGAATGAAGATGGCAGGACAATACGGAAATAAGAAAGTCTCTACAAGAAATTTAGAAATTGTATCTGTTAATAAAGATAATAATCAATTACTTATAAAAGGCGCCATTCCAGGGCCATATAATGGTATAATATTTATTTCGAAGTAGTTATGAAGTTAGATGTATTAAAAATTGATGGAACCAAGAGCTCAGCGATAACATTAGATGACTCAGTGTTTGGTATTGAACCAAATCATCACGTTGTTCATCAAGCAGTAGTAAGTGAACTTTCCAATAGCAGGCAAGGTACTCATTCATCTAAGAATAGGTCAATGGTTAGAGGTGGCGGAAAAAAGCCTTGGAAGCAAAAAGGTCGTGGTGTTGCTAGAGCTGGTACTAATAGATCTCCAATCTGGAAAGGTGGAGGTGTTGTTTTTGGGCCAGAACCCCATAAATATAGTAAAAAAACTACGAAAAAGATGCGTCGCTTAGCACGTAAATCCGTTCTATCAGATAGAGTGCAGAATGGTAAATTTATAGTTATTGATGATATATCGCTGGATGAACCTAAAACTAAGCTATTAGTGAATTTATTGTCTTCATTAAAATTGACTAATAGCAAGATAACTCTTTTGGTTGATTCTGAAAAAAATAACTTATTTTTAGCTGCAAGGAATATACCAAATGTTTACCTAGTAGAATCACTCCGTGCAAGCACTTATGATCTTATTGATTGCGATGTGATTGTAGCTGAGAAATCCGGAGCAGAACTATTAAATAACCAATTAAATGCTAAACAATAATATGCCTGTAGATTACCAAAAGATTATAATCAGACCTATTTTTACTGAAAAAATGAGCAGGCTTGAAGAAGAGAGAAAATACTCATTCCAGGTTCAATTTGGAGCTAATAAGTTAGAAATAAAAAATGCTGTTGAGTCAATGTTTGATGTTAAAGTACAAAAAGTATCAACAATGAATCGTATTGGTAAAGAAAAAAATATGACTGTTAGAAGCGGTGGGAGAACTATTAGAACAAATGGTAAGAGATCTAATTGGAAAAAAGCGCTAGTTACCCTTAAAGAGGGTGAAAGTATTGATTTATTAGATACGGATGCGAGTAATTAATGGGAGTTAGAAATTTAAAACCTACGACTCCAGGAAGTCGTTTTGCCTCCAGAAGTGATTTCTCTGAGATTACAAAACACACCCCTGAAAAAAGTTTGACCAAAGCATTGAGGAAAACTGGTGGACGAAATAATCGCGGCAGGATTACCTCTAGGCATATTGGAGGAGGCCATAAACGTAGATATAGAATCATTGATTTCAAAAGAGACAAATTTGATATACCAGCTAAAGTTTCAGCAATTGAATATGATCCAAATCGCTCTGCAAATATTGCATTACTTTTTTATTCTGATGGCGAAAAAAGGTATATTATTGCACCATCTGATATGAAAGTCGGAGATGAGATCGTAAGCGGAGAAAATGCACCATTAAAACCTGGTAATGCACTTCCTTTGGGTAAGATAGCATCTGGAATGTTTGTTCATAATATTGAACTAATTCCAGGATGCGGTGGAAAGATGGCAAGAAGTGCGGGGTCATCCGCTCAAGTCATGGCACATGATGATGGGTTTACAACATTAAAACTTCCATCTGGAGAAATTAGACTGATTAGAGAAGAGTGCTTCGCAACCATTGGAGAAGTTGGAAATAAGTCACATGAGCAAATAATATCTGGTAAAGCAGGTAGATCGCGCTGGTTGGGTAAGCGCCCTAAAGTCCGTGGCGTTGTAATGAATCCAGTTGACCATCCTCATGGAGGAGGTGAAGGAAAATCTTCTGGCGGTAGGCATCCAGTATCACCATGGGGTCAACCAGCAAAAGGCTATAAAACACGTAAAAAGAATAAAAAATCAAATGAATATATTGTGAAGAGGAGAAAATAATTATGGCTCGCTCTTTAAAAAAAGGACCTTTCGTTGATCCAAAATTAGTAAAAAAGATTGAAAAGATAAATGATAGCGGTAAAAAGAAAGTTATCAAAACATGGTCGAGAAGGTCAATGATTACACCAGATTTTGTGGGACATACATTTGCCGTGCACAATGGAAATAAATTCATTCCAGTTTTTGTTTATGAAAATATGGTTGGACATAAATTAGGTGAATTTTCACCTACAAGAACATTCAGACTTCATTCCGGTGATAGGAAGAACTAGTTGCTATGGAAGCCAAAGCTATTACAAGACATATCAGACAATCGCCTAGAAAAATTAGAATACTACTAGATGAACTAAGAGGCAGCAATGTTGATAAAGCGATGAATTTTCTTCATTTTTCAAAAGCCAAGGCGGCATATCAGATAGAAAAAACATTAAGCTCAGCTGTTTCAAATTTAATGAACAGTTCTGATGAAGATAATATATCAGTTGATAAAATTTATATAAAAGAATGTTTTGCAGATGGCGCTCCACATATAAAAAGATTTAGAGCTGCATCAATGGGTCGCATTTCAAGAATAAATAAGAAATCGTCTCATTTAACTATAATCGTATCTAATGAAAAGAAATAGGAGAACAGTTTGGGTCAAAAAACACATCCAGTAGGCTTTAGATTGCAAATAAATAAAAATTGGAAATCTACATGGTTTACTGAAAATTCTTTTGCATCTGAATTAGAGAGTGATGTAAAAATACGTAAGTATTTAAATGCCAGACTGCCAAATGCTGGAATTTCTAAAGTTGATATCAGCCGTACATCTAAAACAATTACAATTACAATTTTTACAGCTAGGCCAGGAATAGTAATTGGAAAGGGCGGCGAAGAGGTTAACAGATTAAAAGATGAAGTAAAGCAGTTAACGAACACTTCTTCGAAAGCCGATGGTGATACAAAAAATGTTCAAATTAATATTTCTGAAATAAAACGTCCAGAGTTAGATGCTGCCCTTGTTGGCGCAAACATTGCACATCAATTAAAAAAGAAGGTTTCATACCGCCGTGTTGTAAGTAAAGTGATACAATCAACCATGCGAATGGGTGCTGATGGAATACGAATCAATGTTGCTGGACGTCTAGGTGGCGCTGAGATTGCACGTAGTGAGAAATTCTCTGAAGGAAGAGTTCCACTGCATACGCTTCGAGCAGATATAGATTACGTATTAACGGAAGCTTATACTCAATATGGAATCATTGGTATAAAAGTTTGGATTTGCAATGGACAGTCAGGCAAGTAGATAAGTTATGTTAGAACCAAAAAAAACTAAATATA
Organism: Fidelibacterota bacterium; assembly: GCA_036166415.1. Classification (GTDB taxonomy): domain Bacteria; phylum Fidelibacterota; class Marinisomatia; order Marinisomatales; family TCS55; genus TMED108. Next base: position 6,198 of record JAYZHP010000033.1, read on the forward strand.
GAAAACACCATCGTGGAAATCGTAGAGGTATGGCTAAGGGTGGCAATTACGTCGCTTTTGGCTCATATGGCTTAAAAGCAACAGAATCTGGTTGGATAACAAGTCGCCAGATTGAAGCATGTCGTATTTCAATCACTAGAGTGGTCAGGAAAATAGGAAAGATGTGGATTCGGATATTTCCAGATAAACCAATTACCAAAAAACCAGCTGAAACCAGAATGGGAAAAGGTAAGGGGTCCCCAGAGTATTGGGTTGCCGTAGTTAAACCTGGAAGAATATTATTTGAGGTTGATGGAGTAGATAGAAAAGGTGCTGAACAAGCATTTCATAATGCATCAAATAAACTTCAAATCAAAACTAAAATTGTCAGTAGAATAGAATTGTAATGAAAAAAAGCGACCTAAGTGAATTAAAAATTTCAGATATAGATATGAAGCTTGAAGAAAACCAGACTAAGCTTCAAAGCTTGCGCTTT
>JAYZHP010000034.1:0-14767 GCA_036166415.1 Fidelibacterota bacterium
GCTTCATTAAGTGATTCCAAACAGCATTCAATAAAAACTTTTTTCAAATTTTACCTAAATGAATCAAATATTATTAATAAATTATTTAAAGAACTTAACCTAAGATATTAATTATAAATTAAATTAAAATATGATTATAGACGCCCACTGCCATTTATATTATGATGAGCTAGCTAGCGATATAGATAATGTTATTCAACGTGCTATTGATGCTGGTGTATCTCGATTCGTTTGCGTTGGTACCAATGTTGAAGATTCAAAGAAGTGCCTTTCTATCACTGAGAATAATGATGATATTTTTGCATCATCTGGGGTTCATCCGCACGATTCTAAAGATACGGCAGAAGGTTATACCGATGAAATCTATGAACTGATGGAATATGAAAGTATGATTGCCATTGGAGAGATAGGTCTGGACTATTATCGAAACCTATCTGAGCCAGAGACTCAAAAAAAGGTTTTTAAAGAATTAATGGAAGTTGCTCAAGACTTGGATAAACCTGTAATCATACATAATCGTGATGCGGATGCTGATACTTTAGAAATCATTGGAGAATATCCTAATGTTCAAGGAGTTGCCCATTGTTTTTCAAGTACCATTGAAACTGCCCAAGCATTTCTTGAAATGGGTTATTATATTTCATTTTCTGGAAATATTACATATAAAAATAGCCATTTACCTGAAATAGTAAAGTCAATCCCCTTAGATCGTATAGTTGTTGAAACTGATTCACCCTACTTAAGCCCTGAACCTGAAAGAGGCAAGCCAAACGAACCGAGCAGAATAATTCACACGCTTAGCAAGTTATCCGAAATTTATGGGTTGTCATTTGAAGAAATGGCAAAGCATACCTACGATAATACTACAGAACTCTTTAGACTGCCTTAGCGCATTAACTAAAGATCAAAAACGTTTAATTATTTTCCTTTCACCTAATTTATTTTGAAAAAGTCTTTCCATCCATTTAGAAAAAAATGGGGTCAAAACTTTCTTAATGATCAGAATCTATTAAATAAGATTGTTGATGTCATAAACCCTAAATTAAAAGACTCTTTCCTTGAAATAGGGGCCGGGGACGGTGTTTTAACTGAAAAAATATTTCCTAAAATAAAAGAAATGGCAACTGTTGAGATTGATCCACTATTAATAGAAAAATTATCTCTCAATCAAAACTTGAAAGACTTAATAATATTAGATGGTGATATTTTAAGCTATGATATAGATCAGATAAACATTGCCAAGCCAGTAAAAATCATAGGCAATATTCCATATAATATCACCTCTTCGATAATTTTTTGGCTCATTGAACAGTTAGATTATTGGGATGAGGCATTTATTATGATGCAAAAAGAGGTTGCCGAGAGACTAGTTGCTAAAACTGGTACCAAGGCATATGGAAGATTAACAGTAGTAACCAGTGCATATTTAAACAAAGAGATCTGCTTCAATATTTCACCCGAAGTATTTTATCCTAAACCCAAAGTTTATTCAGCTCTGGTAAAATTTTCAAAAAAATCATCGCCTATTGTAAGCGATAATGAATTCATAAAATACAATAAGTTAGTAAGAACTGCTTTTTCAATGCGTAGAAAAATGATAAAAAATACATTATCAGGATATTGCTTTTCTAATGATGTGAAAAATGAAATAGATTTTTCAAGGAGACCGGAGACGCTTACTCCCGAGGAGTTTGCGTTATTACTAAAATCTATTCAATAAACCTTGTTTATTAGGTTAAAATTTTTTTTTAGTGTAAATTTCCTAGCTTTTTTCTAATCAAAACAAAAGGTTATAATAATGGCAAAAGCAGCAAGGCCAATTAACGAATCCAATCGCAGCCTAAGTCAGTACTTGGAAGAGATTGGACAGTTTGAACCACTTAAACCCGCCCGAGAGGTGGAATTAGCCATTGCAATAAAAAAAGGTGATCGACTTGCAATGAAAGAACTAGTCGAAGCTAACCTAAGATTTGTCGTTTCTGTTGCAAAGGATTACCAAGGCCAAGGTCTGCCGCTTACTGATTTAATCAATGAAGGCAATATGGGCCTTATGAAAGCAGCCGGTCGTTTTGATGAGACTCGTGGATTTAAATTTATTTCATATGCGGTTTGGTGGATTAGGCAATCAATTCTTCAAGCTTTAGCTGAGCATTCACGTATTGTTCGTTTGCCATTAAATCGAGTAGGTACAATCTCAAAAATAACAAAAACCGCAGAAAAGCTTGAGGCAGAAGTTGAACGCTCACCTAATGAAGAAGAAATTGGAAGAAATCTTGAGATGACTACTGATGAGGTTACTGATGCTATGAGAATTTCTCGCAGACATCATTCTTTAAATGCACCATTTAGAGATGGTGATAAGAATTCTCTAATTGATGTTATTGAGGATGATGGTCAAATCGAGCCAGATGAGCCACTAATGGCTGAGTCGCTTAAAGATGAAATTCGCCAGTCTCTTGATACATTAAAAGATAGAGAGAGACAGGTTATTAAAATGTATTTTGGGATTGATCGTGATTATGCATTAACCTTAAATGAAATCGGCGAAGAATTTAGCCTAACCCGAGAGCGCGTCAGACAAATTAAAGAAAAAGCGATTCGTAGATTAAGACATAGATCAAGAAGTAAATCCCTTAGAACATATTTAGGTTAATTTGAAAGAGGTCAAATAAATTATGGTTGAAGTTACAGTTAGAAATGGCGAACAACTGGAAAGAGCCCTTCGCCGATTTAAAAAGAAATGGGAGCGCGCTGGTGTGCTAAGAGAAATAAAGCGCAAGTCTTTTTATATAAAACCAAGCGATGAGCAGCGAGCAGCAAGAAAAAAAGCTGTAAGACGTAGGCTGCGATTAGCGAGATATAACTCCTACTAATTTTTTTGGAAGGTTCGGTAATTATACCGAACCTTTTTTAATTAACCGATTATTATGATTATTCGCAGTATATCTGGAGTTAGAGGTATAACTAAAACCTCTCTTACCCCTGAAATAATTAAATTATATAGCCACGCCTTCCATGATCAATTATCAGATGGTCTTATTTATATTGGTAGAGATACGCGACCATCAGGAGAAGATTTATTAGAAATATTCTCTAATGAATTAATAGCCCTTGGAAGAGATGTAGTGCAATGCGATGTTGTCCCTACGCCTACTATTCAATTTATGGTAGAAAGGTCTGAAGCTGCTGGAGGAATAATAATCACAGCAAGCCACAACCCTGAAGAATGGAATGGAATTAAATTTGTTCGCCAGGATGGATCATTTTTTCTCCCACATGAATGCAAAGAACTATTTGAAAAGGTTGATAATAAATTAATTCACAGAAATGCAGACAAATCAGGTATGCTTTTTCCCGATCAAAATTCAATACTCAAGCATGTTATCCATGTGATAGAACTTTCTTGTATTAATTTAAAAAAGATAAAAGAACGCAAATTCAAAGTAGTGATTGATTCTGTAAATGGGGCAGGATCAAAAGCATTACCTCTTCTATTAGATTATCTTGGATGTGATGTAGTTGCTATTCATTGTAATGGAAATGGACAATTCGATAGAGGGGCTGAGCCATTACCTGAAAATCTTGGAGATTTGAGAAAAGCTGTCCTAGAAAATAATGCAGATATAGGTTTTGCAATTGACCCTGATGCAGACAGGTTAGCCATAGTTAATGATTACGGAAATCCAATAGGTGAAGAGTATACTTTAGTTCTTGCCGCAGAAAGTTATTTAAAACAAACTGGAAAGCCAGACTCCATCGTTACCAATCTATCAACCACAATCGCTGTTGATAAAATGGCTAAAAAGTATAATTCAAATGTTATAAGAACAGCTGTTGGAGAAATTAATGTTGTACAAAAGATGATCGAACTTGATTCAAATATTGGTGGAGAAGGAAATGGAGGAGTGATATTGAAAGAGGCGCACCTTGGTCGCGATTCTCTTGTAGCTGTTGCATTAATATTAAATAGATTATCACAAGAAAATAATTTAACAATTAGCCAATTGCATGATTCGTTACCGCAGTTTAGAATAATTAAGGATAAAATTGATTTAAACCAAGTTAACGAATCAGAGCTAATGAATAAAGCCAAAGAGGTTTATTCAGACTCGGAAATGAACACAATTGATGGGGTAAAATTTGCCTGGGAAGATAGATGGGTTCATTTAAGAAAATCAAATACAGAGCCCATCATGCGCATTTATGCTGAAGCGCCTTCTAGTAAAGAAGCCAACGAGCTAATATTAAAAATAAAAAATTAATATCATAAGACCAACTTTTTATTGATATGGATTTAAAAAAAGGTCAAGAAATTGAATTAACTATTGAGGCACTAGCCTACGGCGGGAAAGGAATTTCCAGGTATGATAACTTCGTTATTTTTGTTGAAAAATCAATTCCTGGACAGAAAGTTTTAGCATATATATATAGAAAGAAAAAAGACTATGCTGAAGCTAGGATAAAAGAAATCCTTAGCGAGTCATCATATTTTACTAATCCCCAATGCAAGCATTTTTCAACCTGTGGAGGATGTAAGACTCAGCACTTAAGCTATGCTGAACAGGTCAATCAAAAAAAGAATCAAGTACAACATATTTTTGAAAGACAAGCAGGTATCAGTGATTTTATCATAGATAAAGTTGTTTCTGCACAACCAATCTATAATTATAGAAATAAAATGGAATTTACATTTTCAAAGAATAGATGGATTCTTGAAGATGAGCCAGATAATGTAGAATCAAACTTTGCATTAGGAATGCATATCCCTAAAAGATGGGATAAAATCTTAGATATTGAGGAATGTCATTTAATGCCAGAGATTGGATCTCAAATTATTAATTATGCAAGAGAACTGGCAAAGGAGCTTGCATTAAAGCCTTATGACCAGAGATTACATATAGGATTTTTAAGATATTTAGTTCTTAGATTTGGTCAAAATACAAATGATCTTATGGTCAATTTAGTTACTTCTTATGAAGATTTAGATTCTCTTATCCCTCTCGTTTCAAAGCTTACTAATCGATTTCCTTCAATTACATCTGTAGTGAATAATATAAACACTCGAAAGGCTGATGTTGCTTTTGGAGAGCGCGAAATTTTATTACATGGTGAACCTAATCTCAATGAAAAATTAAAAAACCTTACTTTTCAAATTTCATCCAATTCCTTTTTTCAAACCAATTCATTTATGGCGGAAAAACTTTATGAGGTTATTTTAGATGGGGCAAATCTAAAAGGCGAAGAAATTGCTTACGATTTATATTGTGGTACGGGATCTATTTCCCTTTTTTTAGCACAGAAAGCAAAGTTTGTTTATGGATTCGATATTATTGTGTCATCTATTGAAAATGCAGAACAAAATGCTATTATTAATAATATTGAAAATGTAGAGTTCAATGTAGCAAATCTTGATACATATTTTAATAATACTAAGCCAAGCAGATATCCTAAGCCTAATGTTGTCATTGTTGATCCTCCGCGCTCAGGAATGCATAAAAAAATGACCCAGTACCTTCCAAAATTAAAGGCAGAAACCATTATTTATGTATCGTGCAACCCATCAACGCAAGCTAGAGATACTAAAATATTGCAATCAAACGGTTATGATTTAAGAAAGTTAACGGTCGTAGATATGTTTCCGCATACCCCACATATTGAGACAGTTGGAATATTTAAAAAATCCTGATAATTAGCCAGTAACGATTAATTTGTTTATTATTAGATTATTTAAGTCAGTCACGTAAAGAATAAGTAAATTTAAACTATGGAAATATGGCTTAAAACGCTAATTCGTAATAGTTTCTTCCAGGTTGGCGCAGGGTTATTTATCACGATGATTTTAGGTGGAATCATTCTACAATGGCTCGAAACTGGTGATATTTCAGAAGGGAACAATCCTTTTTGGTGGGCAATTGTTACGATGACCACTGTGGGTTATGGAGACTTTTCTCCTGAAACGCCCGAAGGGAGATTGTTTGCTGTTTTTATCATGTTTACTGGTATTACTCTTGTATCATTATTGACGGCATCAATTTCATCAATTTTTGTTGCACAAAAAATCCGGGAGGGTAAAGGTTTGGAAAAATTGAATATATCAGATCATATTATTTTATGTGGGTGGAATTCAAATGCAGATAAACTAATTAATTCTATTCATCAACTTAATCGAAATCAAAGAAGTTTAGATTTAGTTTTAGTTAATGAACTTACCGAAGAGGAAATAACGCAGCTAAGATCAAGGTTTTCAAAAATAAAAATACATTTTGTTTCTGGAGATTTTACTCAAGAAGAGACGCTACAAAGAGCAGGTGTTGCCTCTGCAGACACTGTCATTGTTATTCCAAATAATTTAAATAATGACAATAACACACATGATGAGAAAACAATATTTGCTACCCTCACAATTAAAAGTATTGATGCATCTATAAGAGTAGTTGCATACCTATTAGATCGAGAGAATTTGACTCATCTTAAAAGGGCTGAAGCGGATGAAGTTGTTGTCAGTGATGATTATAGTTTAAATATTTTAGCTTCTCACATTGTTGATCCAGGTGTACCGCAATTATCAAGCCATCTGATCAATGCCAATTCTGATTCAAGGTTTCTTAGAAAGTCAATACCTTCAAATTTTGTTGGAAAGAAATATGGTGAGCTGTTTGATCACTATAGAGATAGGAATGGCGCTTTATTAATTGGATTGTTTTATGAAGATGAGAATCTAGGGATTGGCAGTATTCTATCATCTGATACATCATCTCTTGATAAGTTTATTGAGCAAAAATTGAAAGAAGGTGGTATTTCTCTTCAAGAGCAAAGCAAGGTTCATGTAAATGTTAATCCAAGCGTTGACCATGTTATTAAAGAGGGTGAAAAGGCTCTATTAATTCCTTGAGGTAATTATGAAAAATGAACAATTAAGACATTATAAGATATTTGATGGACTAGATGATGATCAATTAAACAAATTTCATTCTGTAATGGTAAAAGAAAAAGTTGATAGCGGAAAAAGATTTATTGTTGAAGGTGATGAAGGTAATTCCATTTATCTTTTATTAGATGGAAATGTTGAGATTAATCAAGCCCTTACCCTTTCTGTAAATAAGGGTGATTCTGATAATCGAGAAAAGTCAATTATGAAACTCTCACATAAGGATTATCCTCAATTTGGTGAGATGTCTATTTTTTCTGAAGGTGATGTAAGAACTGCAAATGTAAGAGCAGAAACCAACTGCACTCTTGCAAAAATGGATAAAAATGAATTATTTAAAATATGCGATGATAACCCTGAATTAGGATTTATTGTAATGCGAAACCTTGGACGAATCATAACTGCAAATTTGGTTAAAGCAAATCAGAATGTATTAAAGCTTACCACGGCGTTTAGCCTTATTTTAGACCGCTAGGTCTATGTAACAACCAAATTTATATGTGAGCTTTTCATATGTCAACGCCACAACTTGATACAAAATATAACTGGGACCAATTAGAAGATAAATGGTATTCCTATTGGCTTGATAAAAAATATTTTCATGCTGATGAAAATTCCCCCAAAGAATCTTTTACAATAGTTATACCTCCTCCAAATGTGACAGGAAAATTAACGATGGGTCACGTATTGAATAATACTATTCAAGATATTTTAATTCGTAAAGCACGAATGGAGGGAAAAAATGCATGCTGGGTCCCAGGAACAGATCATGCTTCCATTGCCACTGAATCAAAAGTTGTTGCTATGTTATCAGATAAGGGGATAGAAAAATCTAATCTCTCTCGCGAAGAATTTTTAGAATATGCTTGGGAATGGAAAGAAAAATATGGTGGAATAATCATTAAGCAGCTCAAGACTCTTGGTTGCTCATGCGACTGGGATAGAGAGCGCTTTACAATGGATGAAGATTATACTAAAGCGATAATGCACGCTTTTGTTGAACTTTATAATAACAATTTGATTTATAAAGGCAAAAGGCTTGTCAACTGGTGCCCAGTATCAAAATCAGCAATTAGCGATGAAGAGGTAATCCATCAAGAAAAAAATGGGAAATTATGGTATTTACGTTATCCAATATCTAATGAAGAAGAATTCCTAACAGTTGCAACAACTCGCCCTGAAACCATGCTTGGAGATACGGCAGTTGCTGTAAATCCTAATGATAAACGATATAGTCATCTCGTTGGAAAAAAAGTATTGCTTCCTCTTGCTGATCGTGAAATACCGATAATTTTTGATGAATTTGTCAATATTGACTTTGGGACAGGCTGCGTTAAAGTGACACCAGCTCATGATCCAAATGATTTTGAAATGGCAGAACGTCATGAACTTCCATTTATAAATATAATGAATAATGATGCGACACTTAATCATAGGGTTCCCAAGCAATTCCAAAAATTATCTCGAGAAAATGCTAGAAAAGCCATAGTTAAGGAAATGGATGAAAAAGGGTTACTTGATAAAGTTGAAGATTATACAAATAATGTAGGTTTTTCTGAAAGAGGCAGTGTACCTATTGAATATTATTTATCTGATCAATGGTATATGAAGATGGAAAGTTTGGCAAAGCCAGCCTTAGATGTTGTGAAATCAGGTAAAATAAAATTTCATCCAGAGCATTGGGTAAAAACTTATAACCATTGGATGGAAAATATTAAGGATTGGTGTATCAGCAGACAATTAATTTGGGGTCATCAAATTCCAGTCTGGTATCATAAAGAAAATCCGGATACAATTCATGTATCAATAGATGGCCCTAAAGATCCAGAAAACTGGGATCGTGATGATGATGTTTTAGATACATGGGCCTCTTCATGGCTTTGGTCTTTTGCTGTTCATGATTGGCCAAATAAAGATCAAAACCTAAAAGCTTTCTATCCTACAGATGTACTAGTAACTGGTCCTGATATTATTTTTTTCTGGGTGGCAAGAATGATTATGGCTGGAATTGAGTTTAAAGATGAAATCCCATTTAAAGATGTATATTTTACTTCTATCTTAAGAGATAAGGACGGAAAAAAATTCAGCAAATCCTTAGGAAATTCACCTGACCCCTTTAATCTTTTTAAAGAGTATGGGACTGATGCTGTTCGATTTTCTACGATGCTAATGTCTCCACAAGGTTTAGACGTACTATTTTCTAATGATAGATTAGAAATCGGGAGAAATTTTATGAATAAGCTCTGGAATGCTTCAAGATTTGTTCATATGAATTTAGATGATAGGGAAATAAATACCGATAAAATTGATATCAATCAACTAGAAGCTCCAGAAAAATGGATATTAAATAAACTTGAAGAAACAGCACTAGAAGTAAATAAATGCCTGGATAGTTTTAGATTTAATGAAGCAGCTAAACTCATCTATGAATTTACATGGAATGATTATTGTGACTGGTATATTGAAGTTGCAAAAACACGATTTTATGGTAAAGATAAAATAAAAAACGAAGTTGCTCAGAAAGTAGCTGTAAAATCCCTTAAGGGTATATTGACACTCTTGCATCCCTATGCCCCATTCATTACTGAAGAAATTTGGTCTTATTTTAGAAATAGTGGTGATCGAGACTTGATAGTTTCTCCCTGGATTAGCCCCCAAGCTTTTAGACCAGATAAAGATGCGCTACACTCATTTGATATCATTAAGAGTACTGTTTCAGCGATAAGAATGATAAGAAGTAAAATGAATGTTCCTACAAATAAACGTTCAGATATCATAATTCGCAAAGGAAAACAATTTGAATCAATTATTCGCGATTATAGTGATATCATTAAATCTCTAGCTAGCGTTGACAACATTACTTTTTCAAATGATAAGAAAAAACCAGAAAAATCTGCAACCGTGATAACTCATCAAATGGAAATTTTTGTACCTCTTGAAGGCTTGATAGATTTTGAAATAGAAATATCACGCCTTTCTAAACGTTTGAATGAATTAGATAAACATGTAATATCTATCAAGCAAAAATTATCAAATAAAAACTTTGTTGATCGTGCGCCCAAAGAAATTGTTTCCCATGAAAAACAAAAATTGGATGATATGATTGTTGAGTATAATTTGGTAAAGCAAAATTTAGATATATTAATATGAAACAAATCCTTCTATTATTTATTACTTCTTCATTATCATTTGCACAATCCTTATATGCTAATATGACAATCTATAAAGATGATTTTGCATTAATTAAGCAACCTGTTCTTTGGGAAGAACTTGAATCAGATCAAAATATTATTATTTGGGATATATTACCGATCGGAATAGTTCAAGGCTCACCTTTCTTAAGTTTAGATAATGCAAATGTGTTAATTCAAAGTTTCAATCAAGACGTCTTTCGTTTTTCTGATCGCCTTTATAATTACCTTGGAACAAAAGTTGATGTAAAGCTCATAAATGAAAATGACATGAATGGCACTTTAGTAGAAGTAACAGATAAAACATTAACTTTACAACGCAGAAGATCGGTAATCTCATTTAATCGAGATAGGATAGACTATATTAATATTCCAGGGATGATGGAGAATATTCAATTTAAACCAACTCTCAAATGGACAATAGAAACGGAGCAAGAAACTGATACTATCGCTGGAAATCTAACTTATTTGACCTCCGGATTTGATTGGAATGCAAATTATAGATTTATAGTAGAACCAAATGGAGATGAGGCTCAATTTATTTCAGAAGCATCTGTTGTGAATAATAGCAACATAAATTTTGAGAACATCACCTTAAGCCTAGTTGAGGGTCAGCTAAATATGGATACCCAACAAAATTCGCAAATGCGATTTTTTGAAAATAAATCCTCTAAACCAACTGCTAAAATATCTCAATTGGGAGATTACCATATATATAGCATTAATTCCGATATAAGCTTAATTAGTAAAGAGACAATTATTACTAGGCTTTACCCCTCAAGAAAGGTATCATTCAATAAAACATATTTATTTGAAAATGATGAAAGAGGGCAAAAAGAAGAACCACTCTCTGTTGAATATGCGATTCCAAATACAGCTCAAAACAATTTAGGACTACCTATGCCTCAAGGGAAAATTCAACTTTATCAATTACTAAGTAATGGGAATATTGAATTTATTGGTCAGGATAAAATTATGCAAATTCCTAAAAATGAAACTGCCACTGTTTCCTCAGGGAAAGCCTTTGATGTTATAGGTGAGAGAAAAGTTCTTAATTATGATCGCCAACGCAAAAGCGAAGAGGCATCAATCAGTGTTAAAATATCAAACACATTAAATAAATCTATCGATGTCCGTTTGATTGAACATATCTATGGGGATTGGGTTGTGCGTAATGCCTCATCAAATTATCGAAAGGTTGATGCATCAACTATTCATTTTTCTCTTTCAATTTCCCCCGAAAGCTCGCGTACTATAACCTATACTTATCGTAAGGAATGGAAATAAATCTACTGTGCCTGAAAAGGCTTTAGATCTTTTTGGCCCATTAAGCTCAATTAAGGGGATAGGGCCATCAAAAAATGATATCCTAATCGAAAATGGAATTAATAATATCTATGATCTATTAAATTATTTTCCTCGAAAATATTTAGATCGTAGCACTATCACCCCTATTGCTAATATAAAAAATAATTCCCAAGCAAATTTAGTTGGGAAAATAGAGGCTGCTGGCCTAGTAAAAGGTAGAAAACGTCAATTTTTTAAGGCAATTCTAGCTGATAAGAGCGGAATGGTAACACTGACTTGGTTTAATGGGGCAAAATATTTAAGTAAATCGATTAAAATTGGTGATCATTTAGCCGTAAGCGGAAAGGTTGAATTTTACAATAAACTTCAAATCATTCACCCAGAATATGATAGGCTCAATGACGAAGATGATCCATTAAATTCAGGTATTATTACACCTCTTTATCCAATATCAGGAACATTGAGAAAAAGCCGGATGGATAGTCTTTTCTTTAGAAAGTCTATACGAAATATTTGTAGCGAACTTGGTGAAATATCTGATTTCTTCGGGATACAATTCAGAAAAAAATACAATATTATTTCTCAGAATGATGCTCTTAGACAAATACATTTTCCAGACTCTAATGAATTATTACAAAAGGCTATTAATAGATTAAAATTTAATGAACATTTCTTTTTCCAATTATTAATGCTTTCAAGAAGGGCATTGAATAAAAAACTCCCAAGCAAGTCATTGAAAAAAACTGGTATTCAGACAAAAATGATTTATAATAATATCAATTTTAATCTTACAAATGCGCAAAAACACTCCATTAAAGAAATAAACGATGATCTATCTAAGCCTTATGCAATGAATCGCTTATTGCAGGGAGATGTTGGATCTGGAAAAACAATTATAGCTATTTTAGCTGCCTCAATTGCCGTATCTAATAATTGCCAGGTTGCGATCATGGCACCAACAGAGATTCTTGCGAATCAACATTATAAATCATTTAGAAAGCTAGCTGATCATGCACAAATGTCTTGTGCTCAACTTATTGGTGGCATGCCAGCCGGGGATCGTAAAAAGCTTTTATCGGGAATAGAGAATGGCAAAGTAAATATTGTAGTAGGTACGCATGCCCTAATCCAAAATGACATTATATTTAATTCTTTAGGATTAGTTATTGTTGATGAGCAACATCGGTTTGGAGTTAATCAAAGAAGTTTATTGGTTCAGAAAGGGCTAAACCCGCACTTATTGATGATGACCGCAACGCCAATTCCAAGAACATTAGCAATAACATACCATGGAGATATGGATTTATCGATTATTGATGAACTACCCAAAGATAGAATTCCTATTGTAACAAAAACTGTCAATAAAGAGAGATTAGATAAAATTTATTCATTTATGGTGGATGAGATTAAATCTGGAAGACAATGTATTATTGTATATCCATTAGTAGAAGAATCTGAAAAATCAGATTTAACTGCAGCCATTGAAATGCATGACTATCTATCACAAAATATTTTTAAGGAAATGAAAGTTGGGTTGCTGCATGGACGACTACCCAAAGATGACAAAGATGCGATAATGACAGATTTTTCAAATAATAAAATTAATATATTGATATCAACTACTGTTATAGAGGTTGGAATTGATGTGCCAAATGCAACGGTGATGCTTATTGAACATGCCGAGAGGTTTGGGTTAACTCAGCTCCATCAGCTTCGAGGTAGAGTAGGACGTGGAAATAAAAAAAGTTATTGTATTCTAGTTCAGCGAAATTTTACAGAAAGCTCAAAAAAACGATTACAAATAATGGAATCTACCAATGATGGCTTTATAATTTCAGATGAAGACCTTAAACTAAGAGGCCCAGGGGAATTTTTTGGAATCAAACAGAGTGGCTTCTTAAATTTTAAAATAGCAAACATAGTTACAGATGGCGCTCTAATCAATAAGGCAAGAGATGCCGCAAATAAATTGCTTAATAATGATATTAATACGCTACCTTCAAGGAACAAAAGAGTTTATAATGAGTTGATAAATTTGTACGGAGAAAAATTAGAAAATGCTATCACTTGAAGCGCAATATAGACTATTCATCTTATGTCTCTAAGATGTACTTTATCAGCTTCAATTCAATAAAAATAAACTAATTATACTATAGAGAGGATAATTAATGTCTGATAATCAATTAAAAAAAGAAGATCAACTTTTTATTCATTTAGTTAACACATTCGTCCAAAGTGCATGGATATCCTTAGGTAAGGTAAAAAACCCTGTGTCTGATGAATTAGAAAGAAATTTGGACCAGGCATCATATTATATTGATTTGCTAGATATGCTTCAGACAAAAATGAAAGGCAATTTAACTGAATGGGAAGAGCAATATATATTGCATAGCTTAAGTGAATTAAAGCTGAATTTTATAGATGAAAAGAAAAAAAAGGAATCTGATTCTGCTACTGATAATGGCAAAACGGATGAAAAGCCTCAAGATGAAGAAAAACAAAAGCCCAAGCCCAAGCCTAAATCAAAAGCAACAAAGAAACCTAAGAAGAAATAAAATCAATGGATTCATACAATAAAAAATTAAGTCTATTTTTTGCTGTTTTTGTTATGTGTATGTCATTCGTTGTCTATGTATTAACGATGGCAGATACAGTTCCATATTGGGATTCCGGAGAATTTATTGCAACTTCATATATCCTTGGTGTTCCGCATCCACCAGGTAGCCCTTTATATTTAATCATAGGTCGAATATTTTCAATGATTCCATTTAATCCTGATATTGCATTTAGAATAAATCTTATATCTCCAGTTGTCAGTGCTCTTGCCGTAATGTTTTTATATCTTTCTTGTGTAAAGCTTATTATTGGCTATAGAGGACAGATTAAATCACAAATTGATTCTATAATTATTTTTGGGTCCTCTATAGTGGGTTCTCTTACTTTTGCATTTACTGATTCGCATTGGTTCAATGCAGTAGAGGCTGAAGTATATGGATTTTCTACTTTTTTTACAGCAATTGTAGTATGGCTAATCTTGCATTGGTCTGAAAGAGCTGATGAAAAAGGGAATGAGCGCTATATTCTAATTATAGCTTATATGATCGGGCTTGCCACAGGCGTTCATTTATTGAATTTATTAGCTCTCCCATTTTTAGCATTAATCATTTTCTTTAGAAAATTTGAATTCTCTTATAAAGGCTTTGTAATTACAACAGCTATTACCGGTGTTGTCTTTTATTTGATAAACACTGGAATCATTAATGGGATGCCAAAATTGGTAGATAAAATAGGACTCCCCGCTGTTATTTTAATGTGTGTATTGATTTTTGGATTAATGGTA
>JAYZHP010000035.1:0-2816 GCA_036166415.1 Fidelibacterota bacterium
ATTCATGAAATACTAATTCAAAAAGAAGAACATGAATCAACAATTCTAACACCTCAGGAGGAAGTCTAAATAGCACTAGTCAAATCTCGGATGAAAAGTTCGATGCACCTCTTTCAAATGTTCTTTATCAAGATGTGTATATATTTGAGTCGTAGAAATATCAGCATGTCCTAACATCTCCTGTACTGATCTTAAATCAGCTCCACCTTCAAGTAGATGGGTTGCAAATGAATGTCTTAAAGTATGAGGGCTTATCTTTTTATTTATTTCCGCAGTATTCGCCCATTTTTTTAATAATATCCAAATCATCATTCTGGTTAATTTTCTTCCATTTCGACTTAAAAAGAGTTCAGCAATATTAGGATTTTTTTGAGAAAGAGCAGGTCTCTCTTTGTTGATATAATTTTTTAAATTTGTTCTTGCTATTGGACCAATCGGAACAAATCTTTGGCGATCTGCTTTCCCGTCAATGCGAATCATTTCAGAATCCCAAAGAATATTAGAAACCTTGAAATTGCACAACTCGGTTACACGAAGCCCGCATGAATACATCATTTCAAAAATAGCGAGATCTCTCATTGCCATAGGAGCTTTTTTAGGAATAAAATGTAATATTTTATCAATTTCTTCAACGGTAAGAACATTAGGGAGCTTTCTAGCAACCCTTGGGGTATCAATTTGTAAAGCAGGATTATGATCCATTTTCCCTTCAGAAACTAAAAATTTATGATATGTTCTGATACAAGAAAGGGCGCGCTTAATAGAATTCGCAGATATATTTTCTGCATTTAAATAGCGTACATAAGCCCTTAGGTTGCGCTGCGTCACTTTAGTGATATCATCCAATCTTTGTCTATTTTGAATAAATAAATGATACTTAACTAAATCTCTTTTATACGATAAGAGAGAATTATCCGCTAATCCTTTCTCAACCTCTAAAACCCTAAGAAATGATTGTGCAAACTCACGCATAATTATTTTATAAAGCTTTCTTCTAGCAATTCACACATTATATGCTCAACTAAAAGATGGCATTCCTGAATTCGTTGGGTATCATCAGATGGAACTGAAATTAAGACGTTCCCCATCCCTTTCATTTTTCCCTGAGATTTTCCAGTTAGAATAATGCATTGAATTTTTTTTGATTTAGCTGTGTTTATGGCATTCAAAATGTTGATTGAATTTCCACTTGTAGAAATTGCAACTAAAATATCGCCTGCACTACCAACTCCTTCGATTTGTCGAGAAAAAATTTCATCATAGCTAGAATCATTGGACCAAGCCGTGATAAAAGAAGAATCGGTAGTAAGCGCTATAGATGGGATTGGTTTTCTATCATGGCTTCTCAATCCACCCATTAACTCGGCAGCCATATGTTGAGCATCTGCAGCTGAACCGCCATTACCACACCATAAAATTTTATTACCGTTTTTAATGGATTCTATCATCATTTGACATGCTTTTTGAATATCATTTTCACACTTTTCAAGCATTAGAAGTTTAGTCTCAGCGCTGTTATTTATAATTTGACGAATATCTAGTGTCATTTTATAAACTCCTCATACTCATCACTTGACATCAAAGAGTCATACTGACTTGAATCGCTAACTTTTACTTTAATTATCCAACCTGTACCATAAGGGTCGGAATTAATAAGATCTGGGCTATCTTCTAAAGATGAATTGATCTCTATAATCAATCCTTTAACAGGAGCAAATAAATCAGCAACAGTCTTTACCGCTTCAATTACGCCAAAAGTCTCATTCTGACTAATTTCACTATCAACATCTGGAAGCTCCACAAAAACAATATCCCCTAACTGACTTTGCGCATGATCTGTAATTCCAATCATAGCAACTTCACCATCAAGTGAAATCCATTCATGTTCTTTAGTGTATTTAATCTCTGTTGGTATACTCATAAATATTATTCCCCCTTATTAAATTTAAAATCCTTTAAAAAATTTGTATCAAAGTTACCGGATCTAAAATTTTCATCTTTCATAATTGCTTGATGAAATGGTATAGTGGTTTTTGGTCCCTCAATAATTGTTTCTTCCAATGCTCTTTCCATACGATTTATAGCTGATTTTCTATCTGGCGAGTGCACAATCAACTTCCCGATTAAAGAATCGTAATATGGTGGTATTTCATACCCTGCATACGCATGTGAATCAATACGAACACCCTTACCTCCAGGCATATGAAAGCTAGATATAGGCATTGCTGAAGGTGTAAAATTTTTGCTTGGATCTTCAGCATTGATTCTGCACTCGATAGAGTGCCCTCTTAGCTTCATATTGTATAAATAATCAGGGAATTTATCTCCAGCATGTGTTTTGATTTGCCATTTTATCAAATCAGCGCCTGTTACCATTTCTGTAATAGGGTGCTCAACCTGGATTCTGGTATTCATTTCCATAAAATAGAAATCTTTATTTTTATCTAATAAGAACTCTACAGTTCCAACGCCAATGTAATTAACAGCTTTAGCGCCAGCAATCGCTGCATTGCCCATTTTTTTTCTTAAAACTTCATCTACAGCAGGAGATGGTGATTCTTCAATTAGCTTCTGATATCTTCTTTGAATAGAGCATTCACGCTCACCAAGGCTAACAACATTCCCATGTATATCAGCTAATACCTGTATTTCTATATGGCGTGGATTTTCAACAAATTTCTCAATATACATATCGCCATTACTAAATGCATTGAGCGCTTCAGAGCTAGCGGTTGTAAATGCGTTTTTTATTTCATTTTCATCATGCACTAAGCGCATTCCACGGCCGCCGCCGCCAGCAGAAGCTTTAAGCATTA
>JAYZHP010000036.1:0-26747 GCA_036166415.1 Fidelibacterota bacterium
GCAATTGTATGAATTATATGAGATTACAGGAGAAGATTTTTTTAAAACACTCTCAGAAGCTTTTGCTTTAGATAGTGACTAATTCAAAATAAATATTGATAGTTAGACAGCATTTAAGGGACATACAACAAGATTATAGAATAACTACCGAGCATAAAACACTCAATTGACCCATACTTTGGGAGCAGGGGGTCGGAGGTTCGAATCCTCTCACCCCGACTTGAGGATAACCCTCATTTGTAGACATAAAGCCCTTCTTTATTGAGGGGCTTTTGTTTTATCAAAAATATGTAACTTCGATAAAATATTTTATTCTTTATTTGAAAGGTGATAATGAATAATAGAATAGTAGTAGAAATAATAGGGTTATTAAGCGTAATTGGATCTTTAGTTTTTGTTGGATTAGAGATCAATCAAAATACCTCTGCAGTTCGTGGTGCTACACAGCAAGATATCTCATACCAGATATCCGAAATGTATAAGATAGGTGTAGAAAATGATAAGATTGCATCAATAATGAGTCGGTCGTATCAAGGTCTGAAAAAAAGCGAACTAACCGATACAGAATATCTGCAATTTTGGTTGTATTCGATGCTTGGTTATCGCCGTGTTGAAAATATTTACCTTCAATATAAAAATGGATTTTTGACTGAAGAAGCCTTTGACCGTATCGGAATGTCATTTTATAGAACCCCTATTCAGCTTGAGATATGGAAAGAAAGAAAAGAGGATTTTGATCCAGAATTTGCGGCTTTTTTTGAAAAACTAAGAGATGGTGAAATTCAGTAAATTAATTATTTAATCCACCTCTAGAAGATTGTTGAACATATCAAAAATTATTGCATTCCCAAGTTTTATTCCTTTTATAATATTCTCTCTGCTTGTTTCTTCTACCCATTTAGGTCGTGCTAATTTGTAGAATAGCTCTGCATGATAAATATCTAATTCTTTATGAGTTTTATAGTGGGTGAGCTGATCCTCACTCAGCCAATTATTTTTAACTAATGACGTAGCTATTGTTGCTGAAATTTCAGTATATCGATCTTCTATAATACCAAACATTGCTATAGCTGTTTCAATACTATCACCTTTGATAGTATCCTCAATAATTGAATAAAAATTAGAAACCGCTGAATGGCTCAATGTTTCATTAATGTCTTTTTCTTTTACACCAAGATTTAATAAATAATTTTTATATGTTTCAGCATGGGATTCTTTGATATCTCCATTTCCATGTTCATCTAATATATTTTCTAATATAGTTAATCTATCTGCATAATTTTCCATTCTAGAGCAAAGTAAAAACATAGGACGGGAAAAATAACAAACTGCACTATAAAAGTTGGTTTGAGAACTTTTAAACAATTCAAAAGACATTGAACCATCAAGTAAGTCTGAGAAATACCTATGAGACGTTATTGGCGTGCTATCCTTTAATTGATTTATATATGAATTCATTTAAATCTCACCAGTGGAAATAAATAAAATATCGCTCTTTTTTAGCGAAGGTGCAAATGGTGAAAAAGAAAAAATATTACATTGCGTATTTGTTGTTATTCCGCTTGAATGAAGCCAACTAATTTTTTTTGTTTCTCGATCGTCAACTGCAAAGCATGCTAATCCATTATCTTTATTTTTTATTTCTGAAATACATTGATCCAGTTTAGATGAAAATTGCTTAGTTAGTAATTGTGGGTGTAGATGCCCCAATTGCATAATCGAGTTGTCAGTTGTGGAGTGAATATCTTTTATACCGTCATTCCATAAAACCAACTCTTGACGAAAAGGACTTAGATTTACCGAATGAGTATTTTCATTTTCAGGCAAGGAATTGAGGTCTAAAGACTGAAGGGAGCATGGGTCTACCATATAGATATTCATGGTGGCTGAACGTGAAGGTAATTTTGTAGGATTAAAACCTTTGAACGATTTATCTACTCCTTTTCCATCTCTTAGCATAGTGCAAAAATAGTTGAAATGCCAACCTTGATAGTCTGAATTAAAAGGCCAGCGTTTAATAAGATACCAAAGAAGTTTTGTTAGGATATTCTTTTTTCGATGCGCGATGTCAATTTTTAGATCAGAAATATAAAAACCTGTATAGTCCTTATTTCTTATTTTAATTGGCTTCCAAACCCCTGCAACGGTTCCTATCACCTTATGCTCATATTTTATTGCTACAAACCTGGTTTTAAAACCTTGTTGCGTAAAAAAGGTATGATAATTATCACCATGAATAATTCTAAAATTTCCAAGACCATCTTCCAATGGATATTCAATTGTTTCTTCAAGCGATTTGAAGTCGCGAATATATTTACCCATCTCTTCCGGGGAAAAAATATCAAATTCATATTTCATTTGCGTATAAATAACTTAATATGATCATAGAATAGACTTCTATCATGCATTTGCCAGTGCGAATCAAATGACTCATCTTCAACAAAATATTTGCTAAAGATCTTGATCCAATCCTTATGATTGTTTAATTGCCTTAGTATGACAGCAGACCCCTTCTTAAGCTGTGAAAGATATTCTGCATGTTTTTCCACTGATTCATTTTCACTCCAATCAAAAATATTTGAAAGACTTACAATATCATAGGAAGAAACGTTGTGTATAGAAAAAATATCTCCTTCGAAAAATTCTAGATCTTGATCACCATTTGAAGATAGATAAGGAAAAACAAACTTTGATTGATAGTACCCTAAAAAAATATGCTGCAAAAAAGGATTTAAATGTGAATTTTTTCTAAACATTCCATCTACAATTTTTGTTTTCATATAATTAACATACGAGCCTGGCTGTCCATGCTTCGTGGCTTCATCGCCAAAAATATTATTTATAGATATATCATTAAAAACCTCTTCAAATGGTTTTTCGATGTCCTCATTACTTTGCCAATTACTTTGAATAGCGCCTCTTTTTTCTACTGTAGTATTAACATCAAAAAAATGATTCATTTCATTTTTTGACGAAATATATTTGATGAATGCTTCACGCAGATCCTGAAACATTTTATCAAACTTTCCGGATTGATTTAAGGATGTATCATTTTTTTTACCAATGTTCAATGCATCATAATCAGAATTTCTTAACGCTTTTATTTTATTATGAATATGAGATAGTTGATGCGGGTTAATATCAAATACTGATAGATGCAAATCTGGATAAATTGTTTTCAAATTTAGAGGAACGCAACCACCGCTTGCTATTGTAAGCATCCTAGAAGGATTAAGTTGTTCAATAACTTGAGACTCAACCAAGTGATCTTCTCTATTAACAGCAAACAAATGTGTATTAAATATTGAAGTCATAAAATAATATAATCACTATTAAAGTAATTAAATAAGATAAACATCTTTATAAATGTATCCTTAATTTTATCTAATGCAGAAAAATATCTCTCTTATATTGTTATTGATTGCAATTGGATGTGAAAATCCTGATGATCAAGCACAGGTGCAACCATCAGATAATCAGAACCCTGAGGATTGTGATTTCGAAACAAGCACACCTCCCTTTAGTGGGACTATCTTTATTGATCCAGATATTATTACGCCTGATGATCCAACAACCTTTACTGGCTTAAGTTATACTGGAACTGGAACGCGCACGATGTTTGATAGAAGGGATGGAGGCGGATGGATAACTCTCGAACCTTATCTCTTTCGTGCAAATTATAATGATGGCCTTGAAATTGAAGTGCAGGTCAATCCAGAATATGGATCGATTGAAAATGCACAGACCCAAGCTGAAAAATATGCCCCTGTCATTGGTAGATTAACCACTGAACTTAGAAAAGATGTTAAGACCGTATGGATTCATAAGGGATTTGAAAGTTTTGGTGGTGGTAATAACAACCTTTTAATCTACCCCGAATGGTCATTAGAATATTACGAGAGACAGGGTATCTTGGAGGAGACCCTGGTGCACGAAGGAGCCCATTCTTCGCTCGATGCGTATCACGCGAATGATCCAGATTGGCTTTTAGCTCAACGATTAGATTGTAATTTTATTTCAGATTATGCTAAAGATCACCCTTTAAGGGAAGATATTGCAGAAAGTTATTTGCCCTATCTTGCAGTGCGTTATCGGTCCGATCGTATCTCCCCTGAATTAAAAGCAAAGATTGAAACAGCTATACCAAATCGAATCAAATATTTTGATGATAAGAAATTTGCAATGCACCCAATTCAATAAAAACTGATAAAATAGAAAATAGAATCTTTTATTTTAGATTTTCATTAACTTAGGATAATGCATTATAGTGTAAAGCAATTTATTATAATAGTTTATGCGTGTTTTATCACGCAAGCCGCCTCACAGCAATCCAATGTGATTACGGTGGCAATTTTTGATTTTGAACAATCCGGTATTAGTGAGCTTGAAGTGCAAACTTTAACCCAACGATTCACAGCCGAGCTTGGCAATACGGCTAAAGCGATACTGTTTGACCGTGATGTAGTGAAATCTCAAATCACATCTGCCGGCTATACAATGTCCAACTGTAAGGATCCAGAATGTGTGTTAGCAGCGATTGGTGATACATTAGGGGTGCAGTATATTATTACAGGATCAATTAAAAAGAAGAATGAACGCTATGCATTACAAGCCGTATTGACCGATGTAGAAACAGGGGGCGAAGAGCGGATTATCAAGGCCAATTATAAGGGACCGGTAGATGGGATGGTTGTGGAGCTGGAGATCATGGCTTGGGATGTCATGGAACAAGATCCTCCGGAATCACTAATCGCGAAGCGTAAAGGCAAAACAAAAAAGAAAATTAGAAGACCCAATGTCAAAACGTCGTTAGGAGCACTAGCTCGTGCTAGCGTTGTGCCAGGTTGGGGGCATTATTATTTAGATCAAAACGCCAGAGGCTTATCGTTCTATAGCGCGGAACTAGTTACGCTTTCGTTGGGCTATTTAGCTTACCTCGATTATAAAAGAGCCTATGATAAGGTGGATATATATTGGACAAAATACAAGCTAGAAACCGATGAAGATCTATTGCAGTACTATAAGGGGCAAACTTTAGAGGCAGAGGACCTTATGATCCGCAAAAACAGTGCCTTAACAACGATGTTTCGTGCAGCGGCAGCGATACATGTTGTCAATATGATAGATGCTTATTTAATTGATATTACACCAGAACCTCTTGGTAAAAAAACCAGCTTAGGTTTGGGCTATGATCCAATTATCAATCAACCACAATTAAGGTTATCCATTGCGCTCGATTAATTCCATATTCATAATACTGTGTTCCTTGTTTATTTCCTGTGATCTGATCGATCCTGTGTTTGATAATATTTTAGATGCAGAGTATAATGATCCACCTGCGCTTTTATTCAGCCCAGATAAGTATACCTCGAGTGTTGGCGAAGAAGTTGATGTAAGGCTATATGCCCTAAAGGTTGAGGATGTTGCAAGTATGCGCGCACGGATTTTGTATGATAATTCACGGTTAGAGGTTTCAAGCGTGAGCCAAGGTTCATTCTTTGAAAGCGCTGAGCCCCCACTTTTTGTATACGATGACAATGGATCAGGTCAGCTTGATATTTATTCTGTGATCATGGGATCTGAAAAGAAAGTATCTGGTACCGGCAATATTGCGATCATTACTTTTCGTTTGAGTGGATATGGCGATGCTTCTATTAGGATATCCGATGAATCGCAGTTGCTAGATACAGATGGATATGACATTGAATTACAGAGCCTAGGTGAGGGAGTGATCAGTGCAAAATAACATGTATCAAAAACTAGCGTTCACCGCATTTATTTTGCTCACTTTTTTAAATATTGTTTTTTCACAAGCAACAACGCATACCTTTACCAATGCAGGAATAACAGGGCCAAAAGGACCTAATCAAACAGAGGTAAATGCTGAATATTTAGGCACGAACCTTGAAGGTAAAGTAACGGTAAATATTCGAGGTTTTCAAGAATGGACGGTGCCTCAAACAACCACCTATACAATTGAGGCTTTTGGGGCAGAAGGTGGTCCTGACAAAGGGAATACAAATTATAATGGAGATACGGATCACCAACCCGGAAAAGGTGCTCATATAAAAGGAAGCTTTACGCTTCAAAAAGGTGAGATTATAAAAATAGTAGTTGGTCAAATGGGTGGACAAGGTACTTCAGCTGGCGGTGGCGGCGGCGGTGGAACATATGTGGTTAAAACACCTTATAACACCAATGCATCTATTTTGGTGATCGCTGGCGGTGGCGGTGGCGCAGCGCCAAGCGCGGATAACGAAACCTATAAGCACGGCAGAGTTGAAACCTCTGGCGGACAAAGTTTCGATCATCTATCAAACGTAATGGCTGGTGGAGTAGATGGTAATGGTGGCGCATCAGGTGGTCAAATGGGTTCAGGCGGCGGCGGCGGCTTTTTCAGCGATGGAGCGCAAGGATACCCAAATAGTGGACAGAATAGTAAAGGAATAGCATTTATAAATGACAGCGATGGAGCACCTGGCTTTTCCAATCTTATGGGCGGATTTGGCGGCGGCGGAGGAGGCCACGGTGCTGGTACTGGCGGCGGCGGCGGCGGCGGATATTCTGGTGGAGCTGGAGGAGGAATATACACAGGTTTCATGATCCCTCCTACCTGGGGAGGCGGCGGCGGCGGATCCTATAACAACGGATCAGATAAGACCAGTACTGCGGGCGTAAGATCCGGTCATGGACAAGTTATTATTTCCTATACAATTGGTCCAGAGATTACCAATGTAACTTCCAATATTTCTGATGGTGTATTTGATGAGGGCGATCAAATACCAATTATCCTAACTTTTTCAGAATCAGTAATTGTTACTGGAACACCACAACTTACTTTAGAAACAGGATTATCAGATGCTGTGGTGAACTATACATCTGGATCTGGATCTAGTACCTTAACGTTTAATTATACGGTCGCTCCAGGTCATAATACTATTGACCTAGATTATAAATCGAACGATGCACTTTCATTAAATGGTGGTGCAATCAAGAACGATAACAATATTAATGCAGTACTATATCTTCCTGAGCCTGGCGGAACCGGTTCGCTTGGTGCAAATAAAATATTGATCGTGGATACAGGAGTTCCTACGATTTCCAGCGTAGCTCTCGCAGCAAATAATGCTACGATCGATGTAACGATGAGCGAAGCGGTCTATAATTCCTATTTAGGTATAGGTGATTTAGAAGCTTCAGACTTTACATTTTCAATTAGCGGTGGTACCGCAGAACTTTCTAGCAGTACACCAACAAGTATTTCTAATAGTGGAAACGTGTATACGCTTGGCATCGGCCTTTCTGAAGTACCTGATGGCACCGATATTTTGATGGTAGATCCAGCGGTTAACAGCATTTACGATAAAGCAGGAGTACAGGCAGCTTCTACCAACGAAACTAATAATACCGTAACATTACACCCCATTGCTATTCAACGAGGTACTGATATTGACGGTGAAACAGCTAATGACTTGTCAGGCATTAGTGTTTCAATGAATGCAGCGGGTGACCGGGTAGCGATTGGTGCTGCTGGTAATGATGGCAATGGCGCTGACGCAGGTCACGTTCGTATCTACGAATATACCAGTAATGCTTGGACCCAACTTGGCTCGAATATTGACGGCGAAGCAGCTGGCGACTTTTCAGGCATTAGTGTTTCAATGAATTCTGCAGGTGACCGGGTAGCGATTGGTGCAACTAATAATGATGGTAATGGCGCTGACGCAGGTCACGTTCGTGTCTATAAATATTCTAATAACGCCTGGAACTTGCTAAATAGTGATATTGACGGCGAAGCAACACAAGATAGATCTGGCCAATCAGTTTCGATGAATTCTGCAGGTGACCGGGTAGCGATTGGTGCACTTAGTAATGATGGTAGTGATAACAGTGCTGGGCATGTCCGCGTATTTAAACTGACACCAATACCGGATAATACCCCTCCAACGATCACTTCTGTATCCTCAACCACTGATAATGGATCATACAAGGCAGGCGATGCGATTACGATCACGATTTCTTTCAGCGAAAATGTCTTTGTCAATTCTAATTTGTTCCAAGAAGATGGTACCGGTAGACCGCGTCTTACTTTAGAAACAGGCTCCTCCGATCAGGGCGTCAATTATACCAGCGGTAGCGGTGGTCCTATCTTGACTTGGACCTACGTTGTCGCTGATGGAAATAGTAGTAGCGATCTAGATGTTATCGCGCTGACTTTGAATGGAGGAACCATAAAAGATGTAGCGGGAAATGATGCAGATTTAAACACATTGCCACAATCTAGTAGCGCAAATTCCTTATCTTCCAATAAAGATTTAGTGGTTGATACCACAGTACCCACCATGACGATCAGCGCTGCTAATAGTAGCGGTACAGCAATAGTTAGTGGCTCTACGACCAATGACCAAGCCCTAACGTTTACCTTCACCGCTAATGAGGCTACCTCTAACTTTGCGGTCGAAGATATTACTGTAACAGGAGGGACGGTTAGTAATTTTACTGCCACTTCTCCCATAGTGTATACCGCAACTATTACCGCCTCTAGTGGTGGCACAACTTTGATCAATGTGGCTCAAAATAAATTCACCGATGCCGCAGGAAATAATAATTCTGCTGCAAGTCAGTTTACATGGCTGTCTGATCCTGCAGCTCCCTCTATGGTAATCACTGCAAGCGATGGGTCTAACCCGGTTCAAGATGGATCTACCACTAATAACAAATCAATACTTTTAATCTTTACCTCATCTGAGGCTACCTCAAACTTTACTGTCAGTGATATCACTGTTTCTGGTGGAACGCTAGGTAGTGCTTTTATAACGTCTTCACCTACTGTTTATCTTGTAAGTTTTACGCCAAGCGCTAATGGTGCGACTTCGATCAATGTGGCTGCCAATAAATTCACTGATAACGCCGGTAATAGTAACATAGCAGCTACCCAGTTTAATTGGACCTATGATAATGTTAGCCCAACCGCTACGCTATCCGCAGTAAATAGCAGTGGCACTAATACTGCAAGTGGTGCGACCACAAATGATTCCCAATTGATCTTAACGCTTACTGCAAACGAAGCTGTGACCGGACTACAGATAGATGAAATTAATATTTCTGGAGGCGGTTCTTTAAGCGACCTTACTGTGGTGAGCAGTACAGTTTCTACAGTAAAACTCACTCCAACAGGATCTGGAAATATAAGTGTAACTGTTCCTGCAAATGCTATGACCGATGCTGCAGGAAACGGCAATGTTTCTACCAATGCATTTACATGGACCTATGATGGAGATTTTCCAACCATCGCGATTACAGCAGCCAACGCAGAAGGTGAAAATGTTGGTGATGGGTACATAACCAACGATACAAAATTGAATCTAACGTTCACTATATCTGAGGCCACGAATAATTTCGCAGAGGAAGATGTTACCACTCGAGGTGGTGGGATCAGCAATTTCACCGCTACCTCATCAACGGTCTATACTGCAGTATTTAACCCCATTGCAGATGGAGCCACAACCGTGAGTGTAAAGGCAAATAAATTTACGGATGCAGGAAATAATGGCAATATTGCATCGACTGAGTTTAAT
This sequence comes from Fidelibacterota bacterium, assembly GCA_036166415.1. GTDB lineage: Bacteria > Fidelibacterota > Marinisomatia > Marinisomatales > TCS55 > TMED108. The sequence goes on from JAYZHP010000036.1 coordinate 9,579, forward strand.
TGGACCTACGATCAGATTTCCCCAACCGTTACAGTTGCTGCAACGAATAGTAGTGGGACACAAATAACGAGCGGATCAACCACCAAAGATGATTCATTGTTCTTTACCTTTACCACTAGTGAGGCTACTAGCAATTTTGAAAGCGCTGATATTACATACTCTGGTGGTGAGATTGTTTCATTTTCCAGCACATCATCAACGGTCTACAAGGTTATTTTTATGCCATCAGAGGGTGGTAGCACAATCAAGGTTGAGGCAAACAAATTTACCGATGCACCAGGTAATTATAACCAAGCAAGCGACCAGTTCATCTGGTCATATGATGGTAAAGAACCAATCATGATTATTACTGCTGCTAACGAATCAGGTACTGTTGCTACCAATGGCTCTACTACTAATGATACCCCTTTATTGATTACGTTTACTTCCAGTAAAGCAACCTCCGATTTTGCAGCTGAGGATATTACTATTGTAGGTGGTCAGCTTAGCAACTTTACCGCATCTTCAGCAACCGTCTACACTGCTAAAATAGTTCCTAACGGGGATGGACTTAGAACTATTCACGTAAAAGAAAATACCTTTACAGATGCTTATGGAAATAATAATAAACCCAGCGAAGAGTTTAGCTGGATATACGATGGAACCGCACCTGAAATAAAGATCGCTGTAGTCAATGAAAATAATATTAAAATTGCAGATGGTAGCGTTACCAATGATAAAAATCTATTTCTCACCTTTGCAATCACTGAAGATGTTTCCAGTTTTGATCTAGAAGATATTTCACTCACCGGCGGGTCAATCACTAATTTTACCGCTTCCTCAAAAAGAATATATACCGCATCTTTTACCCCCGATCAAGATGGTGAAACCATAATCAGCATCGCAGCAAATACATTTGATGATTTTTCTGGAAATAAGAATTTAACATCAGTACAATTTAAATGGACTTATGATGGAACTGGTCCTACAATGACTATTACAGCAGTAAATAGCACAGGTGAAAAAGTCATTACTGGTACTGCCACGCCAGATGAATTATTATTCTTAACCTTTAACTCATCAGAATCATCAACAGGTTTTGTTGCAGATGATATTACTGTCATGGGTGGCCTGATCAATAATTTTTTAGAAGTTTCACCAACTATTTATACCGCTACTTTTACTCCAAATGAAAATAGTCGTATTGTTATTAAGGTGCTTGGTTCAACCTTTACCGATGCTTCAGGAAATATGAATATAGTTGATAAGTCATTTAGGTGGTTTTTTGATAGCGGCGCACCTGCGATCGGTCAAGTTTCAGAAGGATATGATCAAGATCTAGATTGGGTAAGGCTTACATTGCCGGTAAGCTGGACCGGGTTTACAGACCTTTCTGGAATTGATTATTATGAGGTATCGCTTGGAACTTCTGTTGGTAGTGATAACTTCGCTACTTGGGTTAATGTTGGTAAAGATTCTGTATATGTTTTTGATGATTTAGCTTTAGTCAGCGATATCAAATATTATTCAAATGTTCGAGCAACCGATATTGCTGGAAATCGATCAGCTATCGCTTCATCCGATGGTTTTCAGATCGATTTTGTTCCACCCACTATCACCTCTACCTCTCTCGAGCCTGAAACAGTTTTATTATTAACAGAAGATATAATCATTTCCTTTGAAGCATCCGAACCAATTGAATCTGCTTCGGTGACTGCAGAATCTGAATTATATAGTTTGAAAGAAGTTAAACATCAGATAAAAGATTTTAAAAATATTGAATTAATTATTGAAGGACCGTTTACTAGTGGAGATCGCATCACAGTGACGGTCAATAATATGAAAGACAAGGCAGGTAATTCTTCATTAAAGTATGAATATGAATATCCGATCAGCTACCTTGGTGATTTTGATATGGATGGCGCAATTGATATCAAAGATTTTAATACCTTTAGCAGCGCTTGGCAGAACCAAGACCTTGACTATGAGCTTGGTCCAATTACTGGAGAGGTTCCATTTTTAACTCCTGATTTCGATGGTATGTACGATCTAAAGGATGGAATGGCTTTTTATTATATGTGGCACTGGGATCATGGCCACTTAGATAAGATGCTTGTTAGATCAAGTATAAAGCAGGGTAAAGAAGTTGATATATCGCATAATGCTAACCACTTAAAGATAATTGCTCCAGATGGTGCTCATGCTGCAGAGGTCATTATCAATTACCCTGCAGATGAAATGCAAATTACCCCAATAAGCCGCCCAGCTAAACAGCAAGTAATAAACGATAGACTTGCAAAAATTGACACTGTCTCCGGAAAGATTTTAATTCACCAGATCCTTCAAGGTGATGAATTAGCCTTTGATCTCAATACGTATTCACGGAATGAATCAGTGGTTAGTATTTCATATGAGTTTATTGATCACCATAATAATATGATGAGCTCTGGGTCTTTGGATTACGACTTAAATCCAATTCCAGCTAGCTTTGCACTAAAGGATAATTATCCCAATCCATTTAATCCTACTACGACCATACGTTATGATCTACCCACAGCTGCGCTAGTTAATATTGTGATATATGATATCACGGGACGTGAGGTAGCACGCCCCTTAAGCACAAGAAAGGGCGCAGGTTACCATTCAGCTATTTGGAATGCTAAAAACTTTAATGGAGAGCACGTAGCTGCAGGAATATATTTCTATCAAATTCAAACCAAAGAATTTGTTCAAACCAAAAAGATGTTATTATTGAAATAAATAACATCATCAATGAAAAATAAAACGAATCACAGTCAAGCTGTTATCTTTGATCTAGATGGCACATTAATAGACACAGTTGAAGACATTGCAAATGCAGTCAATGATGTATTAACAAAATTCAATCACCCAACCCACTCAATCGATTTTTATAAAGAAAATATTGGGGGCGGTATCAATGATCTGATTCAAAGTTCTTTACCTGATAATCACAATATTTCAACCGAAAGCTATATTGAAGCTCTGGATCATTTTTATATAAGACACTTGAATCAAAACACCAAAGTTTATCCTTATATCTATGAGATATTAGACTTACTCCAGAAAAAAGAAATACCAATTGCAATCATATCCAATAAGCGCCATCCATTTACGATGGATTCCGTGGAGAGATTTTTCTCAAAATATATCGATATCACCATTGGATCTGGTATTGAGTTCCCTTTAAAACCAGATCCTAAAAGCGCGGAATATGTCTTAGAAAAATTCAATGTGAAGGCTGAACAAAGTTTCTTTATAGGTGATACAGGATATGATGTTATGATGGCAAAAAATAGCAATATGATCTCTCTAGGTGTTCTTTGGGGTATGAGCGATAAGGATAAATTGTCATCTTTCGATCCCGATCACCTTTTTGAAAAACCGGAAGATCTTTTTCATTTTTTCCAGTCCAAATAATTCCAGTTAGTGTTGTAGATAAATCAATTTATAGAATAAATTTAGATGATGAAAAATAAACCATTACTCTTTTTTACACTGATAGCATCGCTTTACGGTCAGTGAGCCCTTTGAAGTAATCCATCCTTGCCAGTTGGTGAGGCAGACAAAGGTATTGGCGCTAGTAAAGGTTCTATTTACTACGGATTGCAAATGCAATCAATGTTTATTGATTGGTGGCATGATCCATTAGAAAAAGAACCATTCAAGCATAGTGGAAATTTGAATACTTTTTTACTGCGCCCAAGTATGATCTATGGCATGTCACCTAATCTTAACCTAATGGCATCTACCACACTTGGTATAAGGAGTATGAATTGGAGTAGTAAAGAAAAATCTATTCATCATCGTACAGAATCAAGCCATTCCGATTTTGACAATGCTCACGGAAATATTTTAGGTGATACGGATATTTTATTAAGGTATCTGGTTAAAAATGCTGGACACGGTGAGGGTTTAAGATTTTTCATTGGAGGAGGGTTGGTAGTTCCATCAAAGAGCGTATTAACCTCCGATCCATTTTTCTTAAATAATAAAGAAGAGGTAAAAGAACATCGCCATTTTAGTTTAAGTAGCGGTGCCTATAAGTATATTCTAGAACAGCAGGTATTTATTAAGCGCGAAACAAATCCTGTGTTTTATGGAGGATTCATTCTTTATAAAAACCCTATCTCTGAAAGCGAATACGGATACAGACCTTCCCCTACGCTTAACGTCTCACTTTCGATGACATTCAAACGGTTTGATCAACGAGATTCATCGGTTGGTTATAGTGTAGCATTTTTTAAAAGCGGACAGGCATATTGGAATGGCCTGCCTTCACCAAACTCACAATCTACAAGTTTCATTCCGGGCATATCTTATTTGATCAATTCACGGTTTGGCGCTTTATCATTTAATATCCAAAAACCATTTTTTATCGATGGATCATTTTCTAGCAATGAAGGGAATATTGGCCAAGGTAGTAATATTTGGCAGTTTACCATCTCTCTGAGAAAAGTTTAAAACGTTTTAATACACCCTTTCATGTTATAAAAGTTTTCACTAGATTAAATTATTAATTAATTAGTAAAGGACATATTTTTATGGACAAAGGAAAAGTAAAGTTCTACAACAGAGATAAAAAATACGGTTTTATTACCGGTGATGATGGAAAAGATTATTTTTTCCATGTATCTGGAGTTTCTGGTGAAGCAGAACTTAACGATGAAGATGCAGTTGAATTTAAAGTAGCTGATGGTGAAAGAGGCCCAAAGGCCGTTGATATAACACCATTGTAGATATTTTAATCATCTCTACATTTCAAAAGAGAAGAATTTAACAACACTTTTGATTGAAAAAGCCTCCGCATGGAGGCTTTTTCTTTTATAATAGAAATTTTATCAAATAAATTATTATATGTTATTTTGGATAGAAATTACCCTTTTGGCATTTTCAATTTTAGCCAACCCAATTACAAAGACCTCCTCAATAAAAAATCATAAAACTCCAAACAATAATATCCGTCTTTATGGAGGCTATGAATCTAGGCCGTTAATGAGTTTTGTGGTGCTAGGAGATGTTAGGCGTGAATTTCATCATACATCAATTAAGGGAATTGATTTTTCTAGAACTATAAAGAAGAATTATAAAGATTACCCTTTAGATATCAGCTTGAGGCTAAGCGCGGTTAGATACAATGAGATGAATTATCAAAAAGACCACAACCAGGTAAACCTCTTTTTTATGGTTCACCGTAAAGCTAATTATAGAAGAATGCCCATAAGATTCTTTATTGGAGAGGGAATTTCTTTATCTAATAATGTGCCCTATGTAGAAGGAAGGGAGACAAGAAGGATAAGTGGTAGAGATTCTAAATTAATGAATTACTTAAATATAGGTTTTGATTTTAGACTAAGCGATTTAACTGGTTTTGAGAATTTAAATAAAATTAGATTTGGGATTGCTGATTCTCATAGGTCTGGTGTATTTAGTAAAGTTAAATTATTTAATAATACTAGAGGAGGTAGTGATTTTATCACGCTTTTTCTAGAGTATGATTTTTAATTTAGCTGACTATTTTTTTAATATAAAATGGAGTGTGAAATGAAGAAATTATTTCTTTCTATTACTTTCTTATTCAATATTGTTTTTGCTCAAACCCTTAATGATATAATTGCAGGTGATCATCGTTCAGAAAAAAATAAAGCCAGGGACAAATATAGACACCCAATTGAGACGCTGAATTTTTTTGGAATCAAAAATAATATGACCGTTGTAGAATTAAATCCTGGTGGAGGATGGTACCAGGAAATACTTGCTCCTTATTTAAAAGATAACGGAAAATACGTTTCAGCTACTTATAGCCCAGATTCAAAAAGCGATTACAGGCGCAATTCCTACAAGGCTGAAATGAAGAGATTAAAAGGAAATAAAAAACTTTATGGCAACCCACAAATAGTATTACTCGATGGTTCGGTTTATGGAAAAGAAGAGTCAGCCGATATGGTTTTAAGTTTTAGAAATTATCATAACTGGGTAGGTGGGACTGAATTTGAAAAACTGCGCGCCGTATACAAGACCTTAAAACCTGGTGGAGTTTTTGGAATTACCGATCATAGAAGTAGCTCTACAATGGATGAAAAAGGATATACCTGTGAACCATGTATGATTCGTGATGCTGAGGCTATTGGATTTATCTATGTGGGTTCTAGTCAAATTAATGCAAATCCAAAAGATACTAAAGACCACCCCGGTGGCGTTTGGAATCTTCCTCCAACACTTCGAGATAGTGGTTTAAAGAAATCAGAAATAAAAAAGATGCAAACTAGATACAAGCAAATTGGCGAAAGCGATAGGTATACGTTAAAATTTATTAAGCCGTAATTTTCCATTTGTTCAAAATTAAATGAATAAAAAGAAACACCTTACCTATAAAGAGAAAGTGGCTTTTTTCAATTCACTTGAAGAATTCTTCTCGCTCTATCAGCCAAAATTTGGTGAAAAGATTAAAGTGAGACGATTTATTACTGACTTAAAAAAGATACAAGCTGAACTTCATGATCAGATGTTAAAAAATAGACTCGGTAAAATAAAAGACAGCAAAATCCAGAAAAAAGATATTGAATTATTAAAAACACTTGATGAGGAAAGCATTAATAGTCACTTTAAAAAATTAAAGAGAAATAATAACCTACCATTAATTGTAAGGCTAATGGAGCGCGTTAATACTACTTCCAAGTAATAGCACTTGACTTAAGATACAATTATTGTCTATTCTTGAATGTGTTATTAAGAACCGCCTCATCAATTATTATTAAAGTTAAGTCGATTATTATCGGCGTTGCTGATGCTGATAGCTAGCGGGTAAGCTAAATAACAATAATAAAACCCGCTTTTGGCGGGTTTTTCGTTTTATAGAAAGAGAGAATAAACATGAAGCAAATTTTATTAATCTTTACATATGTGCTAAGCCTTAACCTTGCGATTGGTCAAGATGAAAAAGAGCAGGTATGGCGTGTTTGGTATATGAAGCCCGTTCAAGGGAAAGCACAGAATTTAGAAAAGGGTTTAAAAGACCACGTTGCAAAACATCATGGGGAAGACCAGTGGCCAGAGTACTATTACGATGTTTTGAGTGGGCCAAATTATGGATCATTGATGGGTTGGTCGGGACCACACACCTGGAAAGCATTTGATGAAAGAGTGCGTAGCCAAGCTGATGTGGATCATTGGAATAGATATGTTGCACCATATGTAGATAATTCTAGCACTGGAACTGATTTTTTAGTTTTTCATCCAGAATTGAGCCATAGGGATCCCAATAGAGGTGCTTGGCCGCCTATTTTCCATCTTTCATGGAACTATACAGGACCTGGAACAGGAACTGATTATATGGAAGTTGCTAAAGCAGGTGCCAACGCTAAAAGGAGGACCAGAAGCGAAAATTATCACCATATTTACCATGTAGCAAGTGGCTCAAATCCGGATGCATGGCTTTATGAATACCCAGTCAGCTCCATGGAAGAGTTAAAAAAGTCAACTGGTGTTGGTGGTGGCGGCGGATGGGAAAAAGTCTATGGTAAAGAAAAGGCAGAAAAAATGCAAAAAACTTATCAACGCGTCGTTCGCTGGAGAATGCGGGAGATTATAAAAGAGCGAAAGGAATTGAGCTCTCCACAGCCTGCGATGAATGAAAATTAAATTAAGCAATTAGGAGAAAATAAAATGAAACAAATATTGTTAACTACCTTATTTATATTGAGTACTTTTTCGTACGGACAATATACTGAGGGTAATACAGTGATAGTTTGGTCATCATACAAATTTCTAGAAACTTTAGAAGGTGTTGAAGGAGCTTCAGTTAAGGATTGGAATGAATCATTTTCTGATTATTATACCAAGAGAAACAGGAAGGATAAATTACTAAAGTCATCTCTATTCCTTCGTCATTATTGGACTGGTGCAAGTTGGGACTATCATGAAGTAAATGAATTTGCAAGCATGAAAGATGCTGATGATTGGTCTAGTGGATCTGGCGATCTGAACCAAAAGGCTTGGCCAAATAAGGATAAAAGGGCAAAGGCAATTCAAGCTGTAAATAAATATAGGCAAAGAGGTTATCATAAAGATACGCATGTTTGGGAGAATCATCCCCGTTACATGAAAAAAAGAAAGAAGTCCAAAACGCCTGAGCGAACAGTTGTAACAGTTATTACTCAATTTTGGAAGCCATTAAGCACAGTAGAAAATGGCTCTGTTGAGGAAAGAGAGAAATTGATGGACAAGTTCTTTAAAGAAGTGACAATGAAAAATGATAAAATTCTAAGTCAGCGCATTGTGACACATTATTGGTCAGATGATATTGATAATGGTCACTGGCCATTAACATATATTAGAGAATGGGCTTCAATTCAGGATGCCGATGATACTGAAACTGAAGCCAAGCTAGTTGAAAAAGCATTTACTGAAGAAGAGCAAAAAGCGCTCGGAAAATATTGGGTTGGCAAACATGTGGATATTGGTGTTTATGCAAATGATACAGGTTTTAATAAATAGTCTCTCTTTTTTTGAATAAACTAAAAAGCCCTGCTATTGACAGGGCTTTTTAGTTTATATAGGCTATTATCTATTATTTTTTTATGTTATAGGTATAAGGAATTAAACTATTACTACTTTTTATGTGGAGTTAACTAATGAAAAGATATCTTTTATCAGGTTTAGTAATTATTTCATCATCATTATTTGCATTAAATAATCATCCCTCAGATGATAAAATCATATGTGTAGTATCTGGTGATGAAATAAATAAAAGCGAATTAAGTGATCATGAATTTTCATCTTATAGAGAAGGAAAAGTGTATTTTTGCTGTGGTGGCTGCAAAATGGACTTTGATGAATCACCTGCTAAGTTTTCTACCAATGCAAATTTTCAACTTGTAACAACAGGCCAATATACTCAGAGCGGATGTCCCGTTACTGGTAAAAGCCGTGGACATAGTCATCATACTGAAAAAGATATTAAAAAAGTAACCGTAAAGGGAGTTGTGGTTGATCTATGTTGTGCTGGATGTTTAAAAAAGGTTAATAAATCCAAAGATAAGTATTCGATGCTTTTTTCAGATAAGGCCTATGATAAAGGTTTCGATGTACCAGCAAAAAAAGCAAAGACTAATAAATCGAAAAAGAATAAAAAATAGAATAATTGCAAATAGAGCCTTATTGCATAAGCCCTTTTATTAAAAAAAACTACCCTTGCAAACCGGTCAAAATAATTCAAGCACAATAAGATACTTTCTTGTTAAGTACTCATTTGAATTTGTTGTTATTATTTTTGGTATTCTGATTTCGCTTCTTTTAGAGCAAAATCGCCAAAATAAGATTGAGATCGAACGAAAAAATAATACAATCAGTCAATTAGTAAATGTAATTGATGAAGACATTAATCAAATTAATGGCTTCATTTATTTGCAAAATTATTCGCTCAATAGCTGCAATCTTATTTTAGATAACTTAAATAATAAGAAAACAATGAGCGAAGATAGTATAGTGTTTCATCTATCATCCATTGGCAGAGCTCTTAGATCATTTTTTCCTCAACAAGGTATTTTTGACCAATTAGTTAGCTCTGATTTAATTAAAATGATCCAATCCGAAGAATTGAAAACTAAATTATTCAAACTCTACAATGAAGATCTACGTCGACATGATGTGCATACAAAAGAATATGATGATTTCTTTTTAGATTATAACTACAGGCTTTCAGAAAATTATTTTTTACAAGATTCGTGGACTACAAAACCAGATTCTAATGATCCCATTTATATTGAAAGTTTTAAGTTTAATCCTACCTACTATAATGGCAGAAAGACATTTGCAGATATCATTGAATCTAAATCAAATATTGAATCTTATATTAAAGAATTGAATTACCTAAAGGGTATTTTTCAAAATTTGAAAATCCTATGTTTAAGCGAAATCAGTGAAGTTTAATTTACAGTTTAGCATTTTTTGTTTTTGCTCAATACTGCTCTGTGCTTTTTCTGCATTTTATTTAAGCTCATTCTACTCATCTCATTTAGAAAATAGTAAAAATTATTTTTTCTTAGTTTATAGTTTTGTGTTATTCGCTCTTAGCGTTATAGCGCTTTGGTTCGCATTTAAAAAAATCGACTAGCACTACTATTATGCCAGAGCTCCCTGAAGTCCAATCAGTAGTGAATTATTTCAAGCCATTATTAGCTAAGGAGCAAATCAGTAAAATCACGAGTCCAAATAATTATGTAAAAGTTTTTAACACACATTCAATTTCAAAGATTAATAGCATAACCAAGGCTTTAATTATCAACGATGTATTTAGAAGAGGTAAGTATATTGTATTAGATCTTTCCAAAGGATACCTGTGTATTCATTTACGAATGACAGGTCAGCTTCAAATGGACATAAATGAAGCGGATAGCTTGAAACATTATAGCTTTGCAATATTTTTCAAAAGCGGTAAATCAGTCTATTTTAAGGATTATAGGAAATTTGGAAGAGTATACTATTATAAAGATTTGGACATACTTAATCATAAACTTGGAGTTGAGCCTCTATCATCAGAATTCAATTATGAATTTTTGTTAACGTCTATCAAGCGCTCAAACGGGATGATAAAACCTTTTTTATTAAATCAGAAACACATTGCGGGGTTAGGAAATATATATATTGATGAATCATTATGGCTATCAAAGATTCATCCTAAAAAAATATCTTCAAGTATTAGTAAACCTAAAATTGAAATCTTGAGTGAGGCTATTCCAAAAATTCTAACACAAGCTATCGAATTTAATGGGACCACCATAATCAACTTTTCATACGGAAACCAAGTCGCTGGAGATTTTAAGCAATTCCTAAATGTATTTGGAAAACAAGGGGAGCCGTGCCCTAGGTGCAAAGCAAAATTAAAAAAAATATTTGTAACACAACGAGGTACGCATTACTGTCCCAGCTGTCAGAAGCTTTAGCTTGTAATAAAACAGGCACTATTTGATAGAGCCCTTATTTTATTCATATATTGTATTCCTAATTTCTACAAAACGGAGACATATATGATTTTAGCTAAACCTATTACTTTGCTTATTTCAGTAATTACTTTTTTTCAATTTTTTGGATGTACTCAAGACAATACATACAAAGAAAAAGTTTCAAGCAAAGTAGAGTATTTGCAGTCGGATGCTCATAAGAAAAATGATGCCCCATACTCTCAAGCTGTTCGTGTAGACGACATATTATATCTTTCAGGTGTAATTGGTAGAAAACCAGGTGAATCTGATTTAGTACCAGGTGGAATCAAACCTGAAACTCGGCAAGCTATGGAAAATGTAAAAACTTTACTTGAAAACTACGGGTCTTCTTTGGATGATGTGGTGAAATGTATGTGCATGTTAGGAGATATTTCAGACTATGCTGATATGAATAAAGAGTATAAAAAGTTTTTTCCTGAAAATAGACCAGCAAGATCTACATTTGGGGTTGACCTCCCGCTTGGAGCAAAAATTGAAATTGAATGCATGGCAAAGTTAGGCTAGATCGGAAATTGGATATGAAAAATAGTATTTCTAGAAAAAGTTTTTTAAAACATAGCGCAACATTGTTTGGAGGAGCTTTGATAGCTCCATACATGAACTTACCAGCATTAGGCATAAATGGCGATCGCAAGCCGATTCGCATGATGTTCAATGAAAATCCTTATGGACCCTCAATAATTGCACAGCGCGCAATGAAAAAGGCTTTTTCTGAATCAAATTTATATACGATGCGTAAAGCTAAAGCTGAATTCATTGATCTTATTGCTAACTTAAATGAAATTAAGACTGATCAAGTCTCAATAGGTTTTGGTTCCAGGGAAATTTTAAATAAAGCAGCCTTAATGAATGGCCTTGATAGCGGTGAGATGATTTCCCCTCAGCTAACATTTGAAGCAATCAATGAATATGCAAAAAATGCGATGAATACTAAAATCATACGAGCAAAAATGGATAATGATATGCATATTGATCTTGATAGAATGGCTAGTAATATTAATAAAAATACTAAAATGATTTATGTATGCAATCCTAATAATCCAACTGGACTAGCCTTGGATAGCAATGAGCTTGAGTCGTTCTGCTTGGACGTATCAAAAAAGATTTTGGTTTTTGTGGATGAAGCATACCATGAATATGCAGTAGGTAGCGGATATAAATCGATGACACATTTAGTGAACTCCAGTAATAAGATCATTATCTGTAGGACGGCATCAAAAGTACATGGGTTAGCTGGCCTAAGAGTTGGTTATGCAATCTCAAACCCAACGATAACCAAACGACTTAACTCTTATTTAAATGGCTCTTTGAATGTTGTTGGTTTGAGAGCGGCAATCGCCTCCTATGGTGACAAAAATTTTCAATCATTTAGTATTAAGAAAAATAATGAAGCTAGAACAATTGTTACTGATCATTTAGATAAAAAAGGTATTAAGTATTTAAAGTCCCATACTAACTTTATTTTTCTAAAGACAGGAATGGATATAAAAAAGTTTCAACCCGCTATGGAAAAATATGGAGTAATAGTTGGAAGGCCCTTTCCACCCTATAATAATTGGTGCAGGTTGAGTATGGCCAAACCAGAAGAAATGAAATTCTTTAATCAAGGATTAGATAAGGTGTTAGATATATGAGAATAATTTTACTATCATTGATCATAATAGTGTTTTTACCATCTACTTCAGCGCAGGAAAATAATAATTATGAGCAGCTGCATGAATTTTTCTTTGCCTGGAGAGATTTTGAAAGCCCTCCATTAAAAGATGGCGCTCCAGATTATACGAAAGCCCAGTTCAATAAACGCCTTCGTAAATTTAAAGCCCTAGAACAGAAATTGGCTAAAATAGATACATCAGGTTGGACAAACTCTGCCCAAGCAGATTACCAGTTAATTCGAGCAGAGATGAATGGCTATCAATTCAATCAAAGAGTTTTAAAATCATGGGAACGAGATCCAGCTTTCTATCAAACCGTATGGATGTATCAAAGCGATGTACCCGCCCATGAAGGACCAACCAATCATGCTCTTTTAGAGTATTGGCAATATTCTTTTCCACTCAAAGGGAGAGAGAAAGATGATTTTATAAAATATCTTCGCGTCATTCCTCCTTTTTTAAAGCAAGCCGAACTTAATCTTACTGGTAATGCTAGAGATTTATGGGTTGCTGGAATAAGGGATATTGAAACCCAGGGAAAGAATTTAAAAGCAATCGAAAAAATCCTTTTGAAACATCATAATCAACAAAGAGACATACCCTTGTTTGCTGCAATAGATAGGGCACGTAAGGCGAATGCTAATTTTATTGAATGGCTTGAGCAACAATCTCCAAATAAAACTGGTCCATCAGGTATTGGCAAAGATAATTATAGTTGGTATCAAAAAAATGTTCATTTAGTTCCTTTAAGTTGGGAGGAAGAAGTTCAGCTCTTGGAAAGAGAACTATATCGAGCCTGGTCTTTTTTAAAATTAGAAGAGCATCATAATCGTAATTTGCCCGAAATGAGGGCTGCAGAATCTCCCGAAGAGTTTGCAAAGCTAACTGATAATGCAGTAAAAAAGATGATGAAATTTTTAGAGAATGAAGATATTATGTACATAAAGCCGAATATGGAACAAGCTTTGCGTGAACACATGGGTAGGTATGTTCCTAGTGAAAATAGAAACTTCTTTTCAATTGGCTTGCATTATGATCCCTTACCACTTTATTCTCATTTTTATCATTGGTTTGACCTAGCTGAGATTCGAGATAATCCTCATATAAACCCTATTCGTCGCGTTGCACCACTATATAATATGTATGATTCAAAGAATGAAGGAATTGCTACTGCAGTTGAAGAGATGTTTTTACACGCAGGGCTGTACGATGATAATCCCCGATCACGAGAAATTGTATGGATCATGTTGGCGCAAAGGGCTGCGAGGGGGCTCGGTTCACTTTATGCGCATGCAAATATGATGACAATGGCCGAGGCAAGTCAGGTTCACGTTAAATGGACTCCACGCAATTGGATGGAACGCGAACCAGACCTACTTCGTTTTGAACAACATCTTTACCTTAGGCAACCTGGTTATGGTACATGTTATATTACAGGCAAGTATCTTATTGAAAAACTTATGACAGAATATGCTGAGAAGCTTGAAACAGAAGGTAAGGAGTTTGTATTGAAGGATTTTCTTGATCAGTTTAATAATGCTGGTAGTATCCCAGTTGAACTCATTCGCTATGAAATGGTAGGGAATTAAGTATGGCAATCAAATACAATATTATCGGATTTTTATATTTTTGCACTTCGTTAACTCTCTTTTCTCAGGAAAGCTATTCTGTGGATTGGAAAGTTGTTGCAGAAATTAGAGAAGAAGGATTTCAGCGCTCGGAAATAGCAAACACACTTTCATATATGACCGATGTATTAGGGGCGCGCCTAACAAATTCAGATGATATGCGAGAAGCACAAAGTTGGGTAATCAAAGAGATGAAAAGAATTGGTTTAAAAAATGCCAAAACCGAGTCCTTTATGGACTATGGTGTTAGTTGGGATAATGAATATTTTTCATTACACCTAATTGAACCTGACTATCAACCCATGTTAGGATATCCAATAGCTCATACGCCTGGCATAAAAGGAAGACAGACCCTTCCGGTTGTTCAAGTCAAGATCTCTACAAAAAGTGATTACAAAAAATATAAAGGAAAGCTAAAAGGAAAGGCTGTTTTAGCCTCTCCTATGCCAAAAGTAGATCAAGATCGATATAGAAATGGAACCCCACGCTATACAGAAGAAAAGCTTAAAGAGATTGCTGAAAATCCTTTTCCAGATCCACCAAGAAGCCCAAGGCCTCCTGCCAATCCTGATCTTGTTTCAGCGATTGAACGCAATCAGTTTTTTAAGGATGAAGGTGTTGCGGTGATACTTGAGTCACGAAGTGGATGGATTGCGGCTGTCAGAGGCTTTGCAAGGCCTGGTGCAAAAAAAGATGTGTATGAGCAAAGCGAAACCTTACAACATCTTCCTATTGTAGCGGTTACCCCAGAACACTACAATCGAATGTATAGAATTTCTGAAAGAGAAATTCCTATTAAAATTGAGATTGAGATACGTACAAAAGTTGGGAATAAAAGAACACAGGCAAAAAATGTTCTTGGGGAAATACCAGGGACAGATTTAAAAGATGAGATAGTTATGCTTGGTGCACATTTCGATACATGGCATGCCAGCCCAAATGCCAGTGACAATACTTCAGGCGTAGCGGTAATGCTTGAGGCAATGCGCATTTTAAAGAAAATTGGTGTAAAGCCTAGACGAACGATTCGTGTTGCGCTGTGGTCAGGAGAGGAACAAGGTTTGCATGGATCAAGAGAATATGTGCACAAACATTTTGGCAACCCAAATGATCCTAAAATTGGAAAAAAGAAGGAATACGATAAATTGTCAGCATACTTTAATCAAGATTATGGCCCAGGACAGTACAGGGGAATTTTTCTACAAGAAAATGAACATGTGCGTGAAATTTTTACCTCTTGGATGGAGCCTTTCACAGATTTAGGAATGACAACTATCGGATTTCAAAATAAGTGCTGCACAGATCATGTTTCGTTTGACCGGGTAGGTCTTCCAGCTTTTCAGTTTTTACAAGATCGTGTTGGTGGAACTGGTGGTCACACTAATCTTGACTTTTATGATACGATTCCACTAGAAGATATCAAAAAGAATGCAGTAATACTTGCTTCATTTGTATATCATACAGCTATGCTTGATGAACGTCTTCCTAGAAAAAAACAATAAATGTTTTTTTCATTCATACGAATATTTTGGATAGTTTTAATTCTGATTTCAATTGCAAGTCTAGTAAAAATATTCCGTCAAAAAGGTTGGACACTAGGAAATTTTATTCGTGTTGAAGATGTTGAGGATGAAAATGAAGTATAAACATATAAAATATTATTGTTATAATTTTATATATCAATAATGGCAATAGTCTATCATTTATTAACAATGGAGGAAAAATGAAAATTAAAAATTTATTGATCTCAAATATGCTATTTGCATCCATATTATTTGGCCAAACAAATTCAGATGAAGCCGTTGTAGGAAATCTTAGCTATTTAGAGATTCACCCTGGAAAAGAAGCATCTTTTGAAAAGGCAGTTAGTGCCCATGTAAAAAAATATCATGGAGTAGACCAGTGGAGTCAATGGGGAGGAAAAGTTGTTAATGGAAAACGAGGTGGCCAATATGTAGTTGGATCTAGCGGCCATACTTGGACTGATTATGCCGAACGCAAAACATCCAAAGCTCACAATGATGAATGGTCTGCTATTGTTCAAAGGCATGTTAAAGGAACAAGCGGTTCAACTTTCTATGTAAAGGATAATGAAGCAAGTTATAATGATCGCTATGCCCCAATGTGGGTAACTAATATCTATTACACAAAACCTGGAAAATTGCAGACTATGCAATCCATACTAAGGAAGGCAGCGAAAGTTCGTGAAAAAACCAAATCTGATTTTAGTCGTGGCATTTACTATAATGTTTCAGGAGGAGATCAAGATGGTTTGATTTATGAAGTAAGCAGAATGGATGATTTGAGCGATATGGAAGGAGAATCTCCAAGCATTATGGATCAATGGCTAAAGGTTCATGGGCAAAAAGATTGGGATTCAATGACTGATAGCTGGTGGGGAAGTTTTTCTAAATCTGAAACAGAAGTTGTTCAACGCATTCCAGGGATGAATACTCCTCAAGAATAAAAACATAAGGAAATAAATATTATGATACGAAGTTTCTTTACAACAATATTGTTATCAGCAGCTCTTTTCTCTCAATCAGAAGCATACGATGCGCTAAAGGTACTTGAACCGTTTATTGGTGAATGGTTTTCAAAACACAAGAGTATAGGGGTATTTGAAGGCCTTCCAAATAATGAAGAAATAATATCTACAACCAAATACGAATGGATTACTGATAAATCAGCTGTATTAGAAACTTGGAGATCTACTTCTGCAAATAATGAAGAAAAAAGGGTAAATGTTGGTAGTATAGTATATTCGTTAGATCCATCAACGAATACTATTAAAACAAAACATTTTGGATATGATGGAAAAGTCTATTGGTCAGGGAAAGGATGGATTGAATCAAAAGATAGCACTATATACATTTATGTTGAAGA